>JAJXTJ010000365.1 GCA_021783895.1 Pseudomonadota bacterium
AACCGCAACCTGGCGCAGATGGCCGAGACCGGCGGCTTCCGCCGCGACCTCTACTACCGCATCTCGGTCATCGACATCACCCTGCCGCCGCTGCGCGAGCGCCGCGTGGACATCCCCATCCTCGCCGAAACCCTGCTCGCGCGCATGCGCGGGCCGTATCCCTGCCGCCTCTCTCCCGAAGCCCTCGCCCAGCTCGTCGCGTACGACTATCCCGGCAACATCCGCGAGCTGCGCAACCTGCTCACGCGCGCCGCCGCGCTGTGCAGCGGAGGGATCATCCAGCCCGAACACCTGCAGCTGGGCGCGCCGGCCGGCAGCCTGCGCGCAGGCAAACAAAGCGGCCTGGACGAAAAATCCCGCATCGAGGACCTGCTCGCAAGCCACCACGGCCATCGCCGCCGCGTGGCCGAGGCGCTGGGCATCAGCGAACGCACGCTTTATCGCAAGCTGGCGCGGTATGGGCTGGGAGCGTAAACGCAGGCAGCCCGCTGTGAACGACATCCCTGTTCCGACTGAGAACCAGGCCGTCGAATTTTTTTACACCCTCCCTTCAATTCGTCGGATTTCTTTACAAATGTCTGCAAGGCAAACCCACGGCAAAAATCAACTCATTGAAAATATTGAATTACCCCAGGCTGGAATAATTAATGCTTACTTTCTAACATCATAAAACCTAATGCGGAGATTCAAACATGAAAATTCTGTCTATTGCCTTGCTTTCACTCGTTTCCCTGAACACCTGGGCCACAATCCCTCACGCCCCCCCTACCAACGTAGAACACACCATCCCCGAGCCCGCGAGCTTACCGCTGATTGGGCTTGGCGTTGTGGCCATGATCTTGGCCCGTCAGCGAAAAAAATAAGCCTCCGCGGTTTCACTAGAAAAGTAAGCCGGCAACATTTATTGCCGGCTTTTTTTCTGCGCTGCAATCTTGCACGTCAGGGGAAAGCCCGAAGGCGTCAAAGCGCTGGGCCCCTCCGACTGGAACATCCCTCACCACGGCCCGGCTGGGTTGATTCTGCGCTGGACTTGCCAAACTCCATCACCCGCCACGCTGTACCGCCGCTGGCAACAATCTATCCCTAGCCGGTTATTTAGGGGTATATTTTAGCCAGCGCTTTATTTGTCCTTTCCGCCGATACACCAAGGTGAAACGGTGCCTCGGTCATGCCTGATGTGCACCCTTGGTGCTAGTCAGAACCGCCCGGTTTGGAGGATAGACCATGAAACGACCCGCCCCGACCACGCCCGCGGAGCCACTAGATACCTCGACCATCATCGAGCGCCCAGACGGCTTTTATTGGCGTGACGAAGAAACCAGCGAAGAATTCGGCCCCTTCCCCACCCTGGCGGACGCCATCGCCGATCGCGACACGCCAGTGGATGACACGATCTTCGAGCCTGGCGAGACGGTGGAGGAAGCCGAGCAGGAGCTGGGCATCTCCGAGTGGGTGGACCCGGACACCGGCCAGCCGGCCGAGGACACCCTGCACCGCTACAACGATTGAATCAGGCGCCTACTTGCCCCAGCAGTCCGCCACCGAGGCCGTGCCCGTAACCCCCTGCGCCCCCGTTTGATCGAGCGTGAAATTGCCGCAAGCATCGCCGGCCATCGACCCGGTGGGGGTGGCCGTCAGTGTATAGGTCGTTGCGGTGAGATTGCCCACTGTAATGTTGTACTTGGCGGTACCGCTCTGCGGCGACTGCGTCTGCGGCAGCGAGGCGCTGGTCAAGGCGCCGCCGCTCCCCAGCGTCGCATAGCTGCTTGCCTCGGTGAAATTGCGTTCCATGAACTGCGCGTCCGCCATCAGGGTCGCACGCGCATCCGCCCGGTTGCCCCGCGCGACATAGGCGGTGTAGGACGGATAGGCGATGGCCGCAAGGATGCCGATGACGGCCACCGTGATCATCAGCTCGATGAGGGTGAAGCCCCGATTGCGCGTGTTGTGCATGGTCGTTCCCTTACTGTATCTGGCGCCAGGAGGTCTGCGGATTGCCGGCGTTGCTCTTCTCCGTCAGCACCTGGATGTTGGCCGAACTGCCGCCCTGCAGCTTGTACTGTCTGTTGCCGGCGTTGATGATGGTGGGCGCGGTGGTCAGGCCCACCGTGGAACCCACGCCGCTGACCGGCACGCTGACCTGCTGCCCCGAACCATTGGTGTAAGTGAGATAGTCCCCGGAATCGAAGCTGCCGTCGCCGTTCAGATCGAAGGTGCTGTAGTTGAGGGCTCCGCCAGTGCCGGCATCGAGCTCATAGGTGAAGCTGGCGCCGCCGGCCAGGCAGGGATCGGAAGCCGGCTGTATGCTGGTGAAAATGACGCGCCCCTGGTTCAACTGCGCCCCTGAAACCACACGCTCGCCCTGGGCAGTGCCACTGGGCGGCACCATATTCAGGTACCAGCCGTTCTGGTTGGAATAGTTCACCGTGTTGCTGCTTGTCGCGCGCACATCGCGGCCAAACTGCTGCACGTCGGCGATGATGGTCTGCTGCTGCAACTTGGTCGTGCCGCTGCCGTCGCCGCCTTGACTGCCGTTGTCTAGCAGGCCGTAGAAAGTCTGGATCTGCTTGCTGGCCGGATCGTACGTGGCCATGTAGCTGCCGGTGCCGAAGTAGATCATCTGCCCACTCGCTCCGCTGGGCGCGGTGCCCACCTGGATGGGCGCAGTGATGGGCTGTGGATTGCCATTCGTCGGGTCCAGCGCAGTATAGAAAGGGGCCGCTTTGCCGGCACTCTTGTTGGCCACGACCACCGAGAGGTTG
>JAJXTJ010000366.1 GCA_021783895.1 Pseudomonadota bacterium
TACAAACTGATTCAGAACATGCGGCGCTTGTGGCGGCCGACCATCAGGAACACGACACCGATACCGGCGAACAGGCTCATCCAGGCTTTGGTCTCGGGGCCGAATACGATGCCGGGAACGTGGCCGGGAATTTGCACCTTGAGGCCCCAGGTACGGGATTTGTCCAGGATGCGATCGTTGCGCGCGCAGCGATCGCCCGGCGCGCTGTCCGGCGCGGCGCCATCCGTCACGCCGGCAGTCGATGAGGCGTAGGACGGACACCCGGTGGCCTGGGCCGAATGCACAACAGTGAGCGCCGCGAACAGCAAAGTGGCGGTGAGCGCCTTGATTTCACAACGCATACTCAAACGTCCTCTCAAGTAGCAGTTCAGAATATTAGAAACAACGCCGATCATGCCGTCGCAAGATGACAGGACATCGGGGCGAACCCCATCGGTTCATGAGCCAAACAGCACGCATGATGACGCCCTGCCAATCAGGCCATGATTAGCGGCCTTCGTTGTCATCAAGGGAAAATCTCGGTGCGCCACCATGCAGGCTCCGGCAACCTGAAGGGAGGACAGCATGGGCACCAGCCAGATCGAACGAATGGAAGATGATTTCACCGCGGCATCCGATGAAACGATCGCAGAGGAAGCGCTGGAGTTGACCGGCGCGGACGATATCGATGACCCCACGTACTGGGAAGCGATCGAACCGGATTGGGACGAGTATGCGCAACTGAGCGATTACGCGGGCGCTTATCCGTGGATCACAAGCATCGAAGTATCGCACCCCGATGCAGACTCGACCGTCATCCGCCTTCATACTTATGCCGAAGAGGAAGACCCCCTCGCGTAAGCCGGCCGCGCCTCGTACGCCGCCCAGTCAAGCCAAGCCATGCCGCCACTGTCCCCCTGCCGAGGGGACGTGGCGGATATGTTGTCGGCTTTCTTTACGCCGTAACCGCATTTGCGTGGTGCCCACCCCTCCCTGATCCACAGCGCTTCCGGCATTCCCATACATATCAAGCGACTTGAATATCCAGCCAGGCCCTGGAACAAAGTCTGCTTGCCTGCTGTTGGCGCTTGTTGCGGCCAAGCGTCCAGCCCTTCGCGCCCTGGACGAAAAAAAGACCCGCCATGAGGCGGGCCAAAGATGCGCGTGAACGCATTCGGTCTGCGTACCCCGGTGACTCGCGTCACCGGGTCACACGCGATACGCTTGGCTTAATCAGCCATTATTAATTTGATGTATGTCTGCATTATTTATTTTGGCATGGCACGACGGCGCGCCATCCATCCCACCAGCCCCAGCCCGGCCAGCATCATGGCGTAGGTTTCGGCTTCGGGCACCGGAGACACCGCGATCAGCGTCGGGGTCAGGCCGACGAACTTCTTCTCAATAAATGCCATCGAGGCCGGATTGGTGGTTGCCGACAACAGAATGTTTTCGAGGGTGACGTTGATTGCGCGGGCACTATCCAGACTGCCAAGGCCGAGTGACGCATTTGCGGTCCAGTCGTGCGTGGGCGTGCCTACCAGGTTAAGCGGGCTTGTGGACTGAATGCTCGCGGTCAGATCGGTCAGCGGATGGGCAACGTCAAACACGCGGAGCTGCCCTGCGACTTCAGCCGTTCTGCCCGCACCCAGCAGCAGGTAATCGCCGCGCTCGGTCAGGTCGAGGCTGGAAAATTTCTGGCCGTCATGCGCCGCGATCCTGACGTTGATGGTTTCGCTGTTGAACTCATAGCCCGAGCCATTCAGCGAGCTTGCCTTGAAATTGCTCGGGGTAAAAAACAGGGTATCGCCGGACACGCTGGCGGGCCCAAACAGGCCGAGCATGGCGTCGTCGAAAGTGAAATCGACGTTGGCGCCGGCCAGGGTGACAGAGGCTGCGACTGCGCCCCCCGAGAGTGCCTGGCCGACGAGAATAAGACCGGCGGCCAGAATGTTCACGCGCTTCATGATGACTCCTTGGTATGGATTTCAGGATTGAGGAAAGGGGATTTCTTCATGCCGCATCGGTTAGCGTCTCTGTCGTCAGCCAAACACAGGCCGTGCGGTGTTTTCGTCCGCCCATCCAGTTGACTTGGACTTCATGTCGCGCCTCCGTCGATACGTTGCAGCACCACGCAGCCTCGCGGCTGCCTGCCAGCCGGGCAACCGCCCGCCCGGATCAAACAAGACTCAGCGCACGACGACAGGAACCGCAAAAAAAGACACGCAGCGCCGTACCGGCGTGCGCATGAGACCCGCCGGACTTGCGACCGGCGAAACAGAAATGGGATGAGACATGGGGAAATGCCCCATCCCGGCGCTTTGGGCGCCCACTGCTATTCACGCGCACTGCTCACTACTTTTTTTTCAGCTAGCCAGGGCCGGGCATACCGGAAAAAATGCCCAAGCCCGCTGCTTTTATTAACCACTTGTTATTCGCCTTGCGGCCAATCGTTTCCTGTCCGTTCCCCACCCATCCGGGAAACAGCTCGGGCGCACGTCAAAACGATCACTGCAAATAGGTATAGCGCAGCACCGTTTCGGCGTGCGCGCGAGAAATCGTTGAAATCCAATCCAACGACACAGGATGAGGCAAACCCTGGAGAAGAGCCTGCCAGGGCACCCAAATTGCGATGCCCTACTGCTATTCACGCGCACTGCTTGTTGCTTATTTTATATAGTTCAATAGTTCATTTTTGGTCGCGGGCCTTCGAATCTGTCGTCCGATTGGCTTCCTCGACTGTGGTGAATCTTATCGAGTGAATATTTCAGCGCTTCGCGA
>JAJXTJ010000367.1 GCA_021783895.1 Pseudomonadota bacterium
GTCACCCGCGACGCCGGGCCAGTTGCTGGCGGCAGCACCATCATCGCCTTCGTGCAGGATCCCGACGGCTACAAGATCGAGCTGATCCAGCACGGCACGCTCTGAAGCGGGCTTCGACCTCGCTGCGACGCAATGCCATCACCCCGCTGGGTGGCACCAGTCGCCGCACCGCGGCTATGCTGGCGCGATGCACTGGTTCTTTCTGTTCGGCGCGATCCTGGCCGAGGTCGTCGGCACCACGGCGCTCAAGGCCACGGAGGGATTCACCCGGCTTGCTCCCTCTGCCGTGGTGGTCGTGGCCTACGCACTGGCGTTCTATCTGCTCTCGCGCACCATGCAGAGCATTCCCATGAGCATTTCCTACGCCGTCTGGTCGGGGGTGGGCATCGTGCTCATCACCCTGATCGGCTATGTGGTGTACCGCCAGACGCTCGACCTGCCCGCGCTCATCGGCCTGACGCTGATCCTTTCCGGGGTGCTGGTCATCCAACTGTTCTCCAAATCAGTCGCGCACTGACCGCAGGGCTGCAATCCATCGATTGCACTGCTTGACCTCAACATAAATATCGGTTGGATTTGTCACGCGCCGCGGATTATGTTGCGGGCACGCGCAAGGCGCGCGCTGTCCGCGCGCCTGTCCGTCTGGAGAATATCGATATATGCCCACACTTCCCACCACTCGCCGTCAGGCGCTGCAATCCACACTCGTCGCCGGCCTCGGCCTGACGACCCTCGGTCTGAACCGCGCCCAGGCAGCGGCCGCCGAGGCACGCTTTCTGCCGCAAGGCGCAAGCACCCTGGAGGCGCTCGGCAAGCAACTCGCCGCAGCGCCTCGCCGGCGCGATTTCAAAACCACGCCCATGATCCTGCAAAGCCGCGACCAATGGGACAGCGAAGCGCTCGACGCGGTGCTGCACTATGCCGGCAAACCCAAGCAGGTGTGGAACAACACCGATCTCGAAGGCCCCTGGCTCAACCTGATGCGCAATTCGATGAACGCGCAGATCTGGTCGTTCGGCCACCCGGACTTTCTCGCCGTGTCGGCCACGCATGGCCCGGCGCATCTGGCGCTGTTCGACGACGCGCTGTGGAGCAAATACCAGTTCACCAAACTCACCAAGGGGAAGTCCGGGACCAACTCCTGGATCAAAACGTCGCCCGCCGCGCAGGCCGACCCGAAAGCGGTCGAAGACCCCAAGGGCGTCTATTCCCCGGCAGACAACAGCATCACCGTGCTGCAGCAGCGCGGCGCGGTGTTCCTGGCCTGCCACAACGCCATCTGGGAACTGAGCGGCCATTTGCACGCCACAGGGGTGAATCCGGACAAGCTCAGCCACGAACAGATGGCCGCCGAGTTCACCAATCACCTGGTTCCCGGCGTCGTGCTCACCCCCGGCATCGTCGCCACCCTGGTGGAGCTGGAAAACTCTGGCTATTGCTACGCCGCCTGAACCGAATGAGCGCCAATCGAAGGAGACAAGACATGCGCCGCAAACACATCACCGCGCTGGCCGCCGGCCTGTTGCTGGCCCTGCCCGCACTGGCCGGCGCCCAGCAGACCGACACCGGCTGGAACGGCAAGGTTCAGCCGCCACAGTACCAGGAAACCATCTTCCCGCCCTGGCAGCACGGCGCGAACAACCCGGCCCCTCGCAAAGGGCTGGAATTCACCGTGCCGGAAATCAACGATCTGCCGGACTTTCACGGCGATCTCGATCATCCCAAGCTGGTGATCTTCGTCGCTGGAAATTACTACTTCGCCATGGCCCCGCTGGTCGCCGAGTTCGAGAAGGAGCACCCGGGCTACAAGGGCCGCGTGTTCTACGAAACCCTGCCGCCGGGCATCCTGCTCAAGCAGATGCATGAAGGCGGCGCCATCACCGTGGGCAACATGACCTGGACCGTCAAGCCCGACGTATTCGCTGCGGGAATGAAAAAAATCCAGGCCGGCATCCATGACGGCGTACTGACGGGCAAGGCCATTCCCTATGTGAGCAACGACCTGACCATCATGGTGCCCAAAGGCAACCCGGCGCACATCACCGGCCTGGCCGATCTGGGCAAACCGGGTGTCACCCTGTCCATGCCCAATCCGGCCTGGGAAGGCGTTGCACGCCAGATCGAAACGTCCCTGAAAAAGGCCGGCGGCGATGCGCTGGAGCAGGCCGTCTATGACACCAAGGTGAAAAACGGCCAGACCATCCTCACCCACATCCACCACCGCCAGACCCCGCTGTACCTGATGCAGGGGCTGGCGCAGGCCGGCGTCACCTGGAAGTCGGAAGCCATCTTCCAGGAGCAGGTGGGCCACGCCATCAGCAACGTGCCGATTCCGGCCGACCAGAACACCACGGCGGTGTATGCAGCAGCCGTTGTCAAGGGCGCGGCGCATCCCCAGGCTGGGTTGATGTGGGCGGAGTTCCTGCGCTCGCCCGCCGCGCTCAAGATTTTCGAGGGCTACGGATTCAAGCCCGCCGAGGGCAAACCGGCTGCCTGATCACAACTTGAGTTGCTCCCTTGTTCGCCCCGGCCGATGCGCCCGGGCGAACTTTTTGTTTCCATTTCAACTGTCCCTCATCCGCTGGTTGCATTACAAAGACGAAAAATCGCCACAACGGCGACCGGAGACAAATTTCGCTTTTCAAAGGAGGATTCCCATGTCAAAAACCCGTATCTCCCATCTCTTCGCTGCCACCGTGCTGGCCGGCAGCGCAGCCGCGTTCAGCCTGCCGGCGCAGGCCGATTATGTGCAGC
>JAJXTJ010000002.1 GCA_021783895.1 Pseudomonadota bacterium
GTTGACCGTCTTTATTACGTCGAACTCCTGGCGCGAGCAACTCGGGCAGGCAATGATGTTGACCCCCCTGCTGCGGATGTGCAGGCTCTTCAGGATATCAAAGCCGACCTTGACCTCTTCCACCGGGTCGGCCGCCAATGAAACCCTGATGGTGTCGCCGATGCCGGCGGCCAGCAACATGCCGAGGCCGATCGCCGACTTGACGCTGCCGGAACGCAGCCCTCCCGCCTCGGTAATGCCAAGGTGCAGCGGCTGCTCGATCTGGCCGGCGAGCAGCTTGTAGGCCTCAACCGTGGTGAACACGTCGGAGGCCTTGAGGCTCACCTTGAAATCCGGAAAATTCAGGCGATCGAGGATCTCGATGTGGCGCAGTGCCGATTCCACCAGAGCCTCGGGAGTGGGCTCGCCGTATTTCTTTTGCAGGTCCTTTTCCAGCGAGCCGGCGTTGACGCCGATGCGGATCGGGATGCCGTGGTCTTTCGCCGACTGCACCACCGCCCGCACGCGGTCCTCGCGCCCGATATTGCCGGGGTTGATGCGCAGGCAGTCAGCGCCCAGTTCAGCGACACGCAGAGCGATTTTGTAATCGAAATGGATGTCGGTGATCAGTGGCACCGGCGAGCGTTTTTTGATCTCGCCGAAGGCCTCCGCCGCCTCCATGCCGGGAACGGAAACCCGCACGATGTCGACGCCGGCCCGGGCTGCGCGGTCGATCTGGACGAGCGTCGCCTCGATGTCGCAGGTTTCGGTGTTGGTCATGGTTTGTACGCTGATCGGCGCATCGCCGCCGACCGCGACCGAACCAACCTTAATCTGCCGGCTCTTGCGGCGGAGTATTTCAGGTTTGAACATGGCTTATTCTATAGTCAGCCGCGCCACATCCACCTTGGTGTAGGGCGCAAGGTCAACCGGCTTGTCGTTGTATGTCACTCTGACGTGGGCTGCATTGCCAACCACCAGGGAAAACGGCGGGCTGCCGCTCACCGACTGCTGGCTGCCTTTCGGGTTCAACTGATTGAAAATGACCTTACCATTTTTATCCTTAATCTCGACCCAGGCATCGCCGTCGAACACAAACTGCAGGCGCTGACCACCGACTTCCACCATGGGAGGAGCGGAGGAAACTGGAGCCCCTGCATTAGCCGGAGAAACCGGAGCAGCAGCGGGTAGAGTTGCAGGAACCGGCTCGGCAGCTCGATTCGTGACGGGCGCAATCTGAACCGGGGCCTCGGCTTGAGGCAACGACAGAACCATCGTGGTTTCTCCAGCGGACTTCACTGCTGCATTCTGGGGCAATAGCTGTCTCTGGAACAATGCGTACATTCCCCAGGACAGGACCAACACTGCCACACCGATGATAGCGGCATATTTTGTCCATGGCTTGCCGGAGTGATCGCCAAACGTCACCAGCCTGCGCTTGCCGCCAAACTCGATCTTGCTCGTCGGCACAGCTATCGACTGGGCTTGAGGCGACTCAGGCTGGCAGTTTGCCAGCAACGGTTCAGGATCGAGTTGCAGCAGCCTGGCATAATTTCGCAGAAAGCCGCGCAGAAATGTCTTGCCCGGCAGGCTGGTATGATCATCCGCCTCCAGCGCCTCGATCTGGCGAGAAGAAAGCCTGAGTTGAGCTGCCACTTCAGCCACGCTCAAGCCAAGCCGCTCGCGCGCTTCGGCAAGCGCCTTACCCGCGCTCAGCCTGACCTCTATCTGCCGCTCGGCAGCACTGCCCTCAAATTCTTCAGTCACTCCATACCTCGTGTCACTCATATTTCCCGCTGCGCAATTTCTGGGCTTCAGGCGAATCGGGGAAGGTTTTCCTCAGTTGCATGCCATAACTGGCTTCATCGCTGCTGTTGCCCAGCCTGCGTTCGATGCGTATCCCCAGCCACAAGCTTTCCGGGGTCGGCACGGCTATCCGGGAAAACTGATCAATAAATTTCCTGGACTCGACGTAGTTTCCACGCTTGAAGTTAATGTCGGCCAGTTGGAATAGCGCCTGAGGCAGACGGGGTTGAAGCTTGATCGCTTTGAGCAGAAATTCCTCAGCTTCGGCATCGTCATTTTTCTTCCGCGCGCAAACCCCTGCGTTAAGATAAGATTTTTCGGGAGTGGCGTACAGGGGATTCTTCACCGCCGCCATGAAATACCGGATGGAATCGTCGATCTTGCCGCGCTGACAAAGAAACCAGCCATAATTGTTGTTGGTGTCGGAATCGGTGCTGTTCAGGCTGAGCGAATGGCGGAAATTCTCTTCCGCCTTGTCATCCTCCCGCAACTTCATGTAAACCAGGCCCAACATGCTATAGGCAGGGGCAAAACCGGAATCCGCCCGGATCGCCACATTCAGCTCCTCCAGCGCCACGCCTAACTGACCGGCACTAAAATAGGCCGCGCCCAGGTCGGTGTGGATCTGGGCGCGCTGGCGCGCGTCGGTCTGCTCTTCCGCAGATGCGCTGCCCACCGCCAGAAAGCCGGCTCCGAACACCATCAGAATTAATAGTCGCATCAGGGTTTGCTTCATGCTCATGCCGCCACCTCATCATTTTTAAACGTGCGCCGGGTTTTATCCTGCACTTTGCCGGCCAGCTGGCCGCAGGCGGCATCGATGTCGTCGCCGCGAGTCTTGCGCGTCGTCACCACGCGACCGGCTTCGATCAGAATCGCTCCAAAACGGCGGATGACATCGGCGTGCGAGCGCTTGTATTCTGAATCCGGGAACGGATTGAACGGGATCAGGTTGAACTTGCACGGCACGTCACGCGTCAGGGCGACCAGCTCGCGCGCATGCGCAGGGCTATCGTTGACACCGTCCAGCATGACGTATTCGAAAGTAATGTAATCCCTCGGCGCATCGACGACATAACGGCGGCAAGCCGCCATCAGCTCGCTCAGCGGGTATTTTCTGTTGATCGGCACCAGTATGTCGCGTAGCGCATCGTTCGGCGCATGCAGTGAAACCGCCAGCGCCACCGGACAAGCTTCGCGCAGACGGTCCATGGCGGGAACGATGCCGGAAGTGCTGACCGTCACCCGGCGGCGCGACAAGCCATAGGCATTGTCGTCCAGCATCAGGTGCAACGCGGTCAAAGTATTGTCGAAATTCAGCAGGGGCTCGCCCATGCCCATCAACACCACGTTGCCGATCACCCGCTCGTTCCGGGGCGTGGCGCCCTGAAGCGTCGGACGAGGGGCCCCCGCAGGGGGACCGGCCAGCGCAAGGGATGCCGGCGATCGCACCCCGGGCGCCGCATCCCGCTCCAGGGTCGCATCCCCGCGATGCGGGGCCCCTGCTCCGCCGTCCGCGGTCGCCCCAAGCGCCTTGTTCGCCCACCACAACTGGCCGATGATCTCGGCCACGCTGAGGTTGCGGTTAAAACCCTGCCGTCCGGTGGAGCAAAAACTGCATTCCAGGACGCAACCCACCTGTGAGGAAACGCACAGCGTGCCGCGATCACCCTCGGGGATGAACACGGTTTCAACGCCCTGTCCTGCGCCCACGTCGAGCAGCCACTTGCGCGTGCCGTCGTCGGAAATCTGCTCCTGGATCAAGCGCGGCGGCTCAACGACTGCCAACCCGCCCAACTTCTCCCGCAACGCCTTGGACAGATCGCTCATCCGGGAGAAATCGTCTTCCCAGAACTGATGTATCCAGCGCAGCAACTGCTTGGCGCGGAACGGCTTTTCGCCCATTTCCGCGAAGAAAACAGCAAGCTTCTCCTGGTCGAAGTCAAGCAGATTAGTAGTCAAGGCGCCCTCTCCCCAACCCTCTCCCGCAAGTGGGCAAGGGGGCAAACGTAAAAAGCGCTTGCTTTGGTTGGGTCATTAACGGGTATAAACTTCCATCGACGGGAAGAAATAGGCAATCTCGATCCCGGCGTTTTCGAGGCTGTCTGAGCCATGCACCGCATTGGCATCGATGCTCTCGGCGAAATCGGCGCGGATAGTGCCTTTATCGGCCTTCTTCGGGTCGGTGGCGCCCATCAGCTCACGGTTCCTGGCAACAGCATTCTCGCCTTCCAGCGCCTGCACCATCACCGGACCGGACATCATGAATTCGACCAGGTCCTTGAAGAATGGACGTTCGCGATGAACTGCGTAGAATCCTTCAGCTTCGGCACGGCTCAGATGAATCATGCGTGAGGCGACAATTTTCAGGCCATTGGTTTCGAAGCGGGAATAAATTTTGCCGATCACGTTTTTTGCCACCGCATCGGGTTTGATGATTGAGAGGGTGCGTTCAACAGCCATTCGTTTTCTCCAAGTAAAGCTCGATTTAAAAACGTGTAAAAATACCACATTTATCACATAAAATAAACGTCTTATGCGACCTTGACCCCCTGCGCTGTTGCAGCCGGAAATATCGTGCTAACATGCAGCGTAGCCGGATTTCCCTTTAAAATTAAGGACAATACCATGCCGGATCAACCGTCACTCGACGAACAAAACGAGATTCAAGAAACGCACCATTCGAACGCCGGCCCGTTCCAGAGCGAGGCAGAAGCCGGCCAGATACCGGCGAAGTTCCGTTTGCCGTGTATCAGCGCGGTAGTAATGCCGGTGAGGTAAACCCAACCATGTGGCAGTATGCCCTGAAAATCGCACTCACTACGATCATCATCGTGGCCGTTTCCGAAATCGCCAAGCGCAGCCCGTTCTGGGCCGCAGCACTGGCATCGTTGCCGCTCACGTCGCTGCTTGCGCTCATATGGCTCTACGTTGAAACCGGCGACAACTCAAAAGTCGCCGCGCTTTCGCAAGGCATTTTCTGGCTGGTTATCCCGTCACTGTTGCTGTTTATTTTACTCCCCCTGCTGTTGCGTGCCGGCTGGAGTTTTTGGGCCAGCCTCGGCACCTCCTCGGCGGCTACTGCCGTGGCGTATTTCGGCATGGTGTGGATATTGGGACGGCTTCACATCAATACCTGATGTCCGACTGGCCGCTAGCCCCTTTGGCCCTATTTAGGCAATGCTACTAATTGACATTTTTTCATAGAAATGTTGCACTTAAAATTTAGGCGCGCCAATCAAGTAACCATATTCCAGACGATGAGCTACGCAAGTCTCTTGGCGAGTCATTCAACATCTTCCAAGCCACTGTGGCGATGTGCTCAATTTTTCTCGGGTTTGTCTTCGCAGGCCTCATCCAGATGCTTGGGGGCAGCGAATCACTTACTGCCGACAAGCAGTGGGTTGTCCGGGTACTCGTTTTGGCTCTTCTGTTACTTCTTGGTAGCTTAATTGGGTTTCACATGACAGCTAATCAGACCGTGCGTTATTGGAAAGTGTTTTTCCCATACAGCATGGCGCGCACAATCGCTTCAGTGATGTTCCAGCTCGGCATCATCTCAATGCTGTTGGTAATAGCACTTCTGCTATTCAGCAAGGGCGAGAGAGTACTCGGATGGTTAGTTACGCTGGTCACCATCGGAATGACTCCCCTCGTTTTCAAAGCTGGAAGTGTTCACCAGCGCGCTCCATACATTCGAGCTGTGGACAAATTGCGGGAGTCAACGGCTCATCGACAGTCCGGCCCGGCTGATGAAAACGGGCCTTAAAGCGAAGCAACCTAACGACAAAGCGAGAAAACCTATATTCGTAGCGCTGTACTGCTTATCCAAATTCGAATTCGGGCGAGAACGACCGATAAGCGGTTTCCTTACAGCCTATAAGTTTCTGAATTTCCGTGGCTTCGGCCAAGTTTTGTAATCGGCCAGCCATTCAATTTGAACATTTGGCAACACATGGACGTACAAAAGAGGGACTGAAATATGTGGGAAACACTGGTAGTCTTAGTTCGGCTCCCCGTCACTCTTGTTTGGCTCGCATTCGCGACAGCGGTCGGTTTACCATTCATTGTCATTAGTCGAATGGCGCTCTTTGTACTTGGCTATGCCGTAACGCCTGTCGTTCTCCTGTGGCATGCTTTTCATAACGAACGAGAAGAGTTCACGAAGCACTTGGATGAAACAGACAAGCTGCGCAGCCAGATTCCGGAGAGCGTCGAAGGTATGTACAAGGAAATTCTCAGATGGGGCTTTCCAAAATAAACCCGCACGTGCGTCGACAATTAAGCGAAGCGCATTGCGCCGCATAAAAACTCCCTCGGCACGGTCATTGCCGTGCGAAATCTCATGTGGCGTCGCCTAAAAGGGTCGCCTCGAACTCAAGGACAATCCCCGCTTCATTTTGATTCGCTTGGTATTCGCAATCTGCTCCGATGCCCGGCACAAACACCAGTTTTTCCCCGCTGAACAGCAGGGGCAGCCTTTTCCTCTGCCAGGGAGGGATTCCCGCCTCCTGCAACAGGTTTTTCAAGCTGCGCGTAGGCCGTAGGCAATCCGGGCGCAGCCGCTCGCCGCCCTGGCGCAGCCTGACCGTAACCGGCGCTGCAGTCAGCCTGGCCAGGCTCAATCCCTGCCCCATCGTCCGCTCGAAAACCAGCCTGCCTCCCGAACCTGGCAAGTCCAGCCAGTCCTGGAGCGCCCAGATCAATGCCGGTTCCGGCAGCAGCGCAGGAGTCTTTCTCTCGATATGAACCTCGCCGCGATAACGCCGTATCACTGCATCTCCCAAGGAAATGCGGATTTGGGCGTCGTCACGGGCGCTGCACAGCTGCTGCAACAGGTTTTCCAGCCGCCCGGCGGAAGGCATGGGCATCCCGAATTCCCCCAGCCAGTAGCGCAACAGGTTCCTGGCGCGCACGCCGGACAGGCTGCGCAGGGCATCCACCCGCAAATTGCCGCTCACCACCGCAATCGCGCAATCCAGCCGCGCCAGGTCGTCCGACAGCTGCGCGCTTTCCGCCAGATTGCGGCTGGCACGGGCAAAGGTTGCACGGTAGGAGGGAAATCGTCGCCCCAACAGCGGCAGAACCTGATGGCGCAGGTAGTTGCGATCATAAGCAATGTCGGCGTTACTCTCGTCCTCGACCCATTGCAGGCCGCGCAGGGCTGCGTAGTCGAGGATGGTGCGCCGAGGAATATCGAGCAGAGGGCGCAAGAAACCAGTGCTAAGTCCTGAGTGCTGAGCGCTGAAAGCTGAGCGCTGAAAGCTGAGCTCCCCCATCGCGCTCATTCCCTTCGCCCCCGCACCGCGCAGCAACTGGAGCAGCAGCGTTTCCGCCTGATCGTCGAGATGTTGGGCCAGCACGATAAAATCCGCTTGCTGTTCGGCAAACACCCGATAGCGGGCGTCCCGCGCCAGCGCCTCCAGGCTCTCGCCCGGCTGGCGCTTGAGATCGACCTTGATGACTTGGAACGGAAGGTCGTACCCGGCGCACAGACGGGCACAGAACTCGGCCCAGTCGGCCGCGTTCGAGCTGATCTGATGGTTGACGTGAACAGCGGAAAGAGGGAAATGCAGACGGTCGCGAAGTTGCGCCAGGATGTCGAGCAGGGCCACGGAATCCGCCCCGCCGCTCAGGGCCAGCGCGAGATGCCGGCCCGGTTGAACCCAATTTTTTAGTTTGGCTTCGACAAACGCGGGCAGATCACTTGGCAGCAGTTTCTTTGAACTTGCCATAGCCCATCAGGCGCTCGAAACGCGATTTGAGCAGATCATCCAGAGACTGGTCCTGGAGCCGACGCAGGCTTTCCTGCAAGGCTTTCTTCAGGTTTTGCATGACCACGTCCGGGTCGCGATGAGCGCCGCCGAGCGGCTCGCTCACGATCTTGTCGATCAGGCCGAGGGTTTTCAGGCGGTTGGCGGTAATCCCCAGCGTTTCCGCAGCTTCCGGCGCCTTGCTCGCGCTCTTCCACAGGATCGAGGCGCAGCCCTCCGGCGAAATCACGGAATAGCTCGAATATTGCAGCATCAGCATGACATCGCCGACGCCGATGGCCAGCGCACCGCCCGAGCCGCCTTCGCCGATGATGGTGCAGATGATCGGCGTGCGCAGTTCGGACATGACATACAGGTTGCGCGCAATCGCCTCGGACTGGCCGCGCTCCTCCGCACCGATGCCGGGATAGGCGCCCGGCGTGTCGATGAAGGTCATAATCGGCAGGCCGAACTTCTCCGCCTGGCGCATCAAACGCATCGCCTTGCGGTAGCCTTCGGGGCGTGGCATGCCGAAATTGCGGTAGATTTTCTCCTTGGTATCGCGGCCCTTCTGCTGGCCGATCACCATCACCGGCTGACCATTGAAACGCGCCAGGCCACCGATAATGGCAGGATCGTCGGAGAAGGCGCGGTCACCGTGCAACTCCTCGAAATCGGTGAATATATTTTGAATGTAGTCGAGCGTGTAAGGACGCTGCGGGTGCCGGGAAACCTGCGAAACCTGCCAGGCTGAAAGCTTGGCGTAAAGGTCCTTGGTCAACGCCTGATTCTTTTTCTGCAGCCGCCCGATTTCCTCGGAGATATCCACAGCGGAGTCATCCTGCACGAAGCGAAGCTCCTCGATCCTGGCCTCAAGTTCGGCGATCGGCTGTTCAAAATCAAGAAAAGTGGTTTTCATCTGTACTCATGTATTCCTGTTTGCAACGACGCAATAATACAGGATTTTCTCGTAAACGACATTTCAGCTAAAGAACGACCTGCGTTCCCATCTCCACCACCCGATTGGGCGGGATGTTGAAAAAGCTGGCCGCGCTGCCGGCATTGCGGAACATCGCGATGAACAGCTTTTCGCGCCACAGCGGCATCTCCGATCCCAGCTTGGGAATCAAAGTTTCGCGGCCAAGGAAGAACGAGGTCGTCATCGGGTCGAAGGTGATGCCGTATTGTGCACAACGCTCCAGAGCCTTGGGTATATCGGGATCATCCTTGAAACCATAGCGGACGGTCACACGATAGAAATTGTTCGGCAGCGACTGCACCTCGACCCAGTCGATATCCGGGACATGGGGCACGTCTTCCACCTGCACGGTCACGATGGCGACGCGCTCGTGCAGCACCATGTTGTGTTTCAGGTTGTGCAAGAGGGCATGGGGCACGGCGTCGGGATCACCCGTCAAAAACACTGCCGTGCGCGGTACTCGCGTTACCGAATTGGAGTCCAGACCCCGGACAAATGGATCAAGGGCGATGGCTTCACCCGCCATGCGGGCCCGCAAGAGCTTGCGCCCGCGTTTCCAGGTGCTCATCAAGGTGAACACGCCGAGGCCGAATACCAGCGGAAACCAGCCGCCATCCTCGATTTTGATGGCGTTGGCTGCGAAGAAAGCCAGATCGATCGCCAGGAAAAACGAGATCATCAGCCCGCTCCGAATCCAGCCCCAACCCCACTGATGGCGCACAACGATGAAGGCGAGGATGGTGGTGATCACCATCGTGCCGGTTACAGCGATGCCGTAAGCCGCCCCCAGGTTGGTGGAGCTGCGGAACCCCAGCACCAGAGCGATCACCGCGAGCAGCAGCGACCAATTGATTCCAGGCAGATAAATTTGCCCGAACTCCCTCTCCGAGGTTTGCTGCACTTCCATGCGCGGCGAATAGCCCAACTGGATCGCCTGCCGGGTGATTGAAAAAGCGCCAGAGATGACTGCCTGCGAGGCGATCACCGTGGCTGCGGTGGCTAGCGCCACCAAGGGATACAGAGCCCATTTGGGCGCCAGGAGGTAAAAAGGGTTCTGGATTGCGGCCGGGTTATGCAGCAACAGTGCGCCCTGGCCGAAATAATTCATCCCCAGGGCCGGCAGGACCAGGCAAAACCAGGCAAGCTGAATGGGCTTGCGACCGAAGTGTCCCATGTCGGCATACAGCGCCTCGGCCCCCGTCAGCGCCAGCACCACCCCACCCAGCGCGAGGAATCCGAGCCAGGGGTTTGATGCGAGAAAAACCAGGCCATAGGCCGGGTTGAGCGATTTCATCACTCCCGGTTCAACCACGATATTGGCCATCCCCAGCACCGCCAGACTACCGAACCAAACCAGCATGACCGGCCCGAACAAGGCGCCGATACCCGCCGTGCCCTTGCGCTGGAAGGCGAACAGGGCGATCAGCACGCCGATGGTGACCGGTATTACATAAGCTTTAAGGGCGGGTGTCGCCACCCCCAGACCCTCGACGGCGGAGAGCACCGAGATCGCCGGCGTGATGACGCCATCCCCGTAAAACAGCGCCGCGCCGACAATACCCGCCAAGATGATTGCCGCCCGCCCCTGCTGGCCCTCGACTTTGCGCAGGGCCAGAGCCATCAGCGCCATGATGCCGCCCTCGCCCCGGTTATCGGCGCGCATGATGAAGGCAACGTATTTGATCGACACCACGATAATCAGCGCCCAAAAGACCAGGGACAGGATGCCGAGAACGCTGTTCGGAGAAATCGGCACCGGGTGCACCCCGGCGAAAACTTCCTTGATGGCGTACAGTGGGCTGGTGCCGATGTCGCCGTAAACAATTCCCAGCGCAGCCAGGGAGAGTGGGGCGAGGCGGCGGTCTGGATGCATATCCGGTTGGGTCATGTTGTCGGTCCTCAAAGCCGTCAGCGGCTTTTGCAAGGCGACACTGTACCGCAAACGGCGCATTTTCGCATTTACGAAATCTTTACACCCTTCCCGGCAATCTTTAGGCCTTTTTGATCACCAATTGGAGAATGGCGACAGAAAGTAGTCGGTCAAGCGTGCAAGTTCTTACCAATACCGGTTTCTGGATCACCCCCAAACAACGATGGACATTCTGTTGCAACCCCACTTTCTGGCGACCGAAGCCCGCGTGCGTGCAGAGACCATCGTGCTGACGGTGCAAGATACGACGAGCCTCAACTATACGACGCATGCGGCCACCGAGGAAATGGGTTCCATCGGTTCGACAGCCAATGGGCCTCAGGGGCTGCATCTGCACTCGACGCTCACCTTCAGCACTCAGCCCGGACCCACCTTGCGTGAAGCCATCCGACGCGTTGCCGGTCTCGGCGGATTCCTCGGGCGCAAAGGCGACGGTGAGCGGGGAACCCAAACCCGGTGGATCGGCTTGCGGCGCTTGGATGACATCGTCACCATGTGGCGCGTAATGACTGATGCGACACAATCGACCGTATCCAGCAGAATGGATTCTGGGTAAAGATCGGGGCAGAGCCGGGGGTTTACCTTGTTAAATTAACTTCCTGCCAATAACGCCGACGCTCCTGGCGCCAGGTTTGCAGCTTGGCGCCCTCCCCTTTCTCAAATCGCAGCTGCACCGCGCCGTCGAAATCCGAGCGGTACATCCGGCTGCCCAACGCCCGGAAGCGCTCCACCACTTCCGGCTTGGGGTGGCCGAAGTGGTTGCGGTATCCAGAGGTAAAAATCACGATGGCCGGATTAACCTGGCGGATGAACGACTCGGTGGAAGAGCTCTTGCTGCCATGATGCCCCGCTACCAGAAGCGTGGCCGCAAGGGCATCGGGGCTACGGGCGAGGAGTTCCGCTTCCGATTCGCGCTCGATGTCGGCGGGCAACAGCACGCTGCCGTAGGGCGAGGTGATTTTCAGCGTGCAGCCGCGCGCATTATTCTTGAGGTTCCCATCGGCATAACTTGCCCAAAGCGGGTGCAGCATCTCGAAGCGCACCCCGTCCCATTCCCAGGATTGGCCGGCGAAGCAGGGCAGCGACTTTCGAGCATGGGGCAGAATCGGGCTATCGGCAGGCAGCGAGGAGGCAAGCCAGCCGACCGGAACCGCATCCAGCACCGAAATCGCCCCACCGCTGTGGTCGCTGTCGTCATGGGTCACGATCAGCCCGTCGAGCCGCTTGATGCCGGCGGCGCGCAGGTAAGGCACCACGATGCGGCTGCCGCTGTCGGCATCGGCGGTGTAACGCGGGCCGGTATCGTAAAGCAACGCATGATTCCGGGTCTGCACCACCACCGCCAGCCCCTGCCCGACATCCAGCACGGCCAGCCACAAGGCGCCCGGCTCGGGCTGTGGCGGCAGCACCATGAACATCGGCATGAGCCCGGCAGCCCCCAGCCAGCGTGCGGGAAAGCCGCGCGGCAACAGCAGCCAGAGAATGCCGAGCGCCGCCGCCAGCACCGTCCACACCGGCGGCGCGTGCTGCTGCCACACGGCATCCGGCATCTGGCTCAACCACGCAAGCAGCGCCATGCACCACGTCATCACCTGGTGCGCCAGCAACAACAGAAAATCGAGCGGCAGAACGGCTCCCGCCAGGGTCAGCGGCACCACCACCAGGCTGATGACCGGGATGGCGAAGGCATTGGCCAGCGGCGAAACGATGGACACCTGCTGGAACATCAGCAGCAAAGCCGGGACCAGGCCGAGCGTCACCGCCCACTGCACGTTGGCCCATTCACGCAGCCAGTGCGGCTTCCCGATGCGCCCGACGCCGACGTAGAGGATCACCGCCACCGCGCCGAACGAGAGCCAGAAGCCTGGCTCAAACACCGCCCAGGGATCAATCAGCACCACCGCCAGCAGGGCCAGAGCCAGCACCG
>JAJXTJ010000368.1 GCA_021783895.1 Pseudomonadota bacterium
CAAGGACGCGCGGGCGGTGGCTTTTTACCCGCCGCCCATTCGCTCTCTTGGTACTTCTTCGGGGTTCGTCTTCGAGCTGAAGGACAATGGCCACCGTGGCCACGCCGCCATGCTGGCAGCGCGCAATCAACTGCTCGGTGGCGCGGCGCAGGATCCCCGGCTCGCCAAAGTGCGGCCTAATGGACTCGAAGACACAGCTCACTTCCAGATCGATATCGACCAGCAAAAGGCGCGTGCACTGGGCCTATCGATCGGGGCGATCAACGACACCCTGGCTACCGCCTGGGCATCGACCTACACCAACGACTTTCTGCACAACGGCCGAATCAAGAAAGTCTACGTTCAGGGCGACACGGAATTCCGGATGCTCCCCGAAGACCTCCAGCGCTGGTTCGTGCGCAATCAACGGGGCGAGATGGTGCCTTTCTCGGCGTTTTCCACTGCCTCCTGGACCAAGAAATCGCCGCGGCTCGAGCGCTACAACGCCGTGCCTTCGATGGAGATCGTGGGGGAAGCTTCACCAGGCCATACCACCGGCGAGGCCATCCAGGCGTTGCAGGAATTGGCGGCCAAGCTACCACCGGGATTCGGCTACGAATGGACCGGAATTTCGTTGCAGGAGACCCAATCCGGAGCCCAGGCTCCCGTCCTGTACGCACTATCGATCGCCCTGGTATTTCTGGCGCTCGCCGCGCTCTATGAGAGCTGGTCGGTACCTTTCGCCGTCATTCTGGTGGTGCCCTTGGGCGTTATCGGCGCTTTGCTGGCGGCTTATGGCCGCGGATTGTCCAACGATATCTTCTTTCAGGTCAGCCTTCTGGCGACGGTCGGTCTGTCCGCCAAGAACGCAATTCTGATTGTGGAATTCGCACGCGATCTGCAGGCCCGCGGCATGGGAATCGTCGAAGCGACGCTCCAGGCGGTGCGCCTGCGGCTGCGCCCGATCATCATGACTTCGATAGCTTTCATGCTCGGCGTGCTGCCATTGGCGCTCAACTCAGGTGCCGGCTCCGTGAGCCAGAATGCCGTCGGCACCGGAGTCCTCGGTGGAGTGATCACAGGTACACTGCTGGCGATTTTTTTCGTGCCTGTGTTTTATGTCGTTATCCGGCGAATCTTCAAATCCGGTTCGCACCGGGATCGCGAATTGGCGGAGGCGGCCGTGGAAGATGACGGTGCGCATTAACCACGTGCTCCCATGAATCGAACCCAGATGCCGAGACAGCGCTCGATGCGTCATGGGTTGGCGCTACTGACATTGATGCTGCTGGTTTCCAACACCTGCGCCGAACCGATCAAGGTGCTGTTGCATCTGGATCAGGCGGATCAGGCGGTAACCCTTATC
Organism: Pseudomonadota bacterium; assembly: GCA_021783895.1. The sequence goes on from JAJXTJ010000368.1 coordinate 1,346, forward strand.
AATGTCGTCGAGGAAATCACCAAGGCCAATCCAAACGCCGACGTACAGGTGGTGGTGCACGGTGCCGCCATTACCCGGTTGAGGCGCGACGATTATCTTAGTGCCGATTTTGAACGCATTCTTGCGCAGGGCGTTAATATCGGTGTCTGCAATGTGTCGATGATGCGCAAGGGCCTGCTGCACTCAAGCCTATTGTCCGACGTGGAGCTGCTAACCGAGGGAAGCATCGCCCGTATCCTTGCGCTTCAGAAGCAGGGGTATTCGTATATAAAAATTTGAGTGAGAGGCGCGGTGTTTGGGTTTATCGCGCTGTTCTTGGCCGAAAAAAATGACGATGGTCGATCATGAATCGGTTCAGATCGGCGAAAACCGCCAACGGCCTGTTGGAAAATGTTGCGAGACCGCCAGATGCGAGGCGCACGGAGCGAGCGCCGCGTAACGAAGTGGATGGCTGCCGCAGCAGTTTTTAACAGGCGGCTAAAGCGCCCCCGCAACTTCCTGCAACGAACACAACTGCTGTTCCAGCGTGCCGACGTGCTGGATCCAGTAGGCTGGCGTGTTGAACCAGGTGAATGCGCGCGGAAATGCCGGGTCGTCCCAGCGGCTCGCCAGCCAGTGGGTGTAGTGAATCATCCGCAAGGCGCGCAAGGGCTCTATCAGTTTCAGTTCAGCGCGGCGGAATTCGTTGAAATCTTCGTAACCCGACAGAACTTCATCCAGCTGCTGGCGCTGTTCATGAGCATCGCCCGACAGCAGCATCCAGATATCCTGCACCGCCGGACCCATGCGGCTGTCATCGAAATCGACCACGAACAGGGCGTCGTCGCGGGTGCAGAGGATGTTACCGATATGGCAGTCGCCATGGGTGCGGAGGTAGCGCACATCTGGCACATAATCGAACAGTTGCCGGCACAGGGCGACGATTTGGCCGACGGCGTTCTGGTAACGCGCGACCAGTTCGCCGGGGATGAAGCCTTGCTGCAAAAGCTGTGCACTGGGTTCGATCGCGAAACTCTCGATGCTGATTGTCGGTCGATGCCTGAAATCGTGATTTTTGGCGACGCCGTGCAGACGCCCCAGGAGCTGACCCATTCTGAACAGGTAATCGAGATCACCCGGCTCGGGTGCGGAGCCGCCCTTGCGCGGAAACAGGGTGAACAGGAATTCGTTGAACTGATGCAGGCTGGCACCGGCTATTTTGAGCGGTGCGATGACGGGTATTTCGGCGGCGTGGAGTTCGTCCAGAAAACCATGCTCTTCCAGAATGGCGTCCCGGGACCAGCGATCCGGCCGGTAGAATTTGGCAATGACCGGCTGCGCCTCGTCGATGCCGATCTGATACACCCGGTTTTCATAGCTATTGAGGGTCAGGATGCGCAGGTCGCTGCGTAGGCTAAGGG
>JAJXTJ010000369.1 GCA_021783895.1 Pseudomonadota bacterium
TCTCGTCACCGGCGCCACCGGTACTGGCAAAACCGTCACACTGCAAACCCTGGCCGAGCATTTCTCCGGCATCGGTGTGCCGTGCTTCATGTCGGACGTGAAGGGCGACCTCTCGGGCATTTCCCAGCCTGGCGGCAGCAATCCGAAAGTGGCCGAACGGGTAGTAAAGCTCAAGCTCGAAGGTTTCGAATACCACGGCTACCCGGTCACCCCCTGGGACCCGTTCGGCGAAATGGGCCATCCGGTGCGTGCCACGGTTTCCGACATGGGGCCGCTGCTGCTCTCGCGCATGCTCGATCTCAACGAAACCCAGGCCGGTGTGCTGAATCTGGTATTCAAGGTGGCCGACGACAACGGCCTGCTGCTGCTTGACCTGAAAGACCTGCGCGCCATGCTGGCTTACGTGGGCGAGAATGCGAAGGAATTCACCACTGAATACGGCAACGTCTCGGCGGCTTCCATCGGCGCCATTCAAAGGGGGCTGCTGGCACTGGAATCGCAGGGCGGCGAAAAGATTTTCGGCGAACCCATGCTGAACATCGCCGACCTCATGCAGGCCGAGCGCGGCAAGGGTGTGATCAACATCCTCTCCGCCGACAAGCTCATGCAGTCGCCCAAGATGTACGCCACCCTGCTCCTGTGGCTGTTGTCGGAACTATTCGAAAACCTGCCCGAGGCCGGCGACCTCGACAAGCCGAAGCTGGTGTTCTTCTTCGACGAGGCGCATCTGCTCTTCACCGATGCGCCCGACGCGCTGGTGGAAAAAATTGAGCAGGTGGTGCGGCTCATCCGCTCCAAGGGCGTGGGCGTGTATTTCGTCACCCAGAACCCGGCCGATGTGCCGGACAAGGTGTTGTCGCAATTGGGTAATAGGGTCCAGCACGCGCTGCGCGCCTTCTCCGCGCGCGACCAGAAGGCGGTCAAGGCCGCAGCCGAAACCATGCGTGACAACCCTTCACTGGATGAGGAAACAGCCATCACCGAACTCGGCGTGGGCGAGGCGCTGGTGTCCTTCCTCGATGAAAAAGGCCGGCCCAGCGTGGTCGAGCGCGCCTTCATCCTGCCACCCACCGGACAGATCGGCCCCATCACGCAAGAGCAGCGCCAGAAGCTGATCGACAACTCGCTGGTGGCCGGCGTGTACGAAAAAATGAAAGACCGCGAGTCGGCCTACGAAGTGCTCAAGGCCCGCACCGAGCAGGCGGCGGCACAGGCGCAGGCAAACGCACCCCAGCCCCCGGCGGGTGAAAGTGCAGGTGGCGGCATCCTCGGCGAGCTTGGCGGCATGCTGGGCGGCACCAGCCGGCGCCAGGGCGTGGTCGAAGCCATGGTGAAAAGCGCTGCGCGCACAGTCGGCAGCCAGCTGGGGCGGCAAATCCTGCGCGGCGTGCTAGGCGGCATCCTCGGCGGCAAACGCTAGAAAATCCCGCGAACCGCCATCCCAAGTCCGCTTCCTCCGTCAGACGTTCCGGGAGAGCGCCAACACGCCCCGTACCGAGGCCACTGGCAATTCCGGGGCCAGCAACTCGGTAGAAGTCGTTGCCATCCACGGAACTAAAAAAACACTCCAGCCTCTATCAAGTCGCGATTAAACGTCTACAGTTTGAAGTACAAGCCTGTCCGCCCGGGAAAGTTGCTTAAGATGTGCTACACCTTAACCCTGACAGGTCGCAGGCTTTTTCCTACCAATTTGGCATGGACTACTCTGGCCCAGGGAGCAAAGGTCATGACGATTTCCCCTCATCCCAAGTGCCCCCCTTCCTTGGTATGGCGGTTCACCGGGTTCATTGGCGCCCTCCTCGGATTGAATCTGTTCCTGATGACCGCAGCCCAGGCCGTGCCGAGTTTCTCCCGCCAGACCGGCGCGGATTGCGCTGCCTGTCACGTGGGCGCATTCGGCCCCCAGTTGACACCCTATGGCATGAATTTCAAGCTGCGTGGTTATACAGACGGCAACAGCCCGAAGTGGTTGCTGCCCTTGTCTGGCATGGTGGTCGCCAACTGGACACATACCAGCAAGGATTTGCCTGACCCGGGACATTTCAAACCCAACAACAATGCCGTGCTGCAGGAAATCTCGCTGTTTGTGGCAGGCAAGCTGGCGCCCAATCTTGGCGCCTTCGTGCAGGGCACCTATTCCGGAGTCGATCTTTACTCCGCGCTGGACCAGGCCGACATCAGGCTTGCCCACGAATTTACTCTGGGCGGGAAGGAGCTGACCGCAGGCCTGTCGCTCAACAACAATCCAACCCTGACCAATCCCGGCAACAGCACGGGCGCATGGCGTTTTCCCTATACAGTGGCGGACATCGCGCCAGCACCGGCCAACACCACCATGCTGGATGACATGCTGGGACAGCAAGTCGTTGGGGTGAACGCTTACGCGCTGTGGGATCAGACCTGGTACGCGGAACTTGGCGGTTACCGGTCGTTGTCACGCGATTTCCTCGGCAGGGTCAATGATCTTCAGGACCCGGCTGATGACGTGGGCAGAATCAACGGCCTTGCGCCCTACTGGCGACTGGGCTACCAGAACAACATGGGTGAGCAGTTCTATTCACTCGGCCTGTTCGGCATGAATGCGGACATCAAGCCAGACCGCACAGGCGGCGGCCCTTACGACAAGTATCGCGATATCGGCGTGGATGCGTCCTACCAGTTCCTGGGCACCCGCAAGCATATCTATACCGTGAACGGCAGCTACACCCACGAAACCCGATCAACGGTCACTGATGGCGATGGG
>JAJXTJ010000370.1 GCA_021783895.1 Pseudomonadota bacterium
CTAATCTCTTGATAAAAGGAACAGAGGGGCGTAGAGGATGCCCTGAATGACGGCGCACAGACCGTAAAGTATGGACGTCGCGGTTGCCGTCTCGCCGGATACGCCGGCGAGACCGAATACCAGCACCGCAGCGAATTCGCGCGTGCCCCATCCGCCGATGCCGACCGGCAGAGCTGCGATGATGAATACCGGTGCGCATAACGCCAGCACCAGCCAGTACGAGATATTCAGCCCAACCGAAATGCCGCCGAGCCAGAACGCCAGGGTCGAAAAGAATTGCACGGCCACGGATTGCAGCGCCGTCCTGGGCAGGTTGCCGCGAAACAAGGTCAGATGCTGGGTCAGGTTGTTCCATGATCGAACCAGTCCGGCGAGCTTGCCATGTCCCCTGGGTTCAAAGCGCGGCAGCGGCAGGAAGGGCAGCAGAATCAGGCTGCCGAGCAGGGCGGCATAAAGGGTCAGCTTTTGCGCCAGGGCGGGGTCGTGCGTCAGGGAATTCGTGCCGCTCCATAAAGCCGCCGCTGCGGCGGAGACCAGGCACAGCACCCAGAGGCCGCTGAAGCGGTCGAGCACGACGCTGAGCGCGGATTGTCCCAGCGGATTGCCCAGCCTGTGCAACTGGTAGGCGCGCAGCACATCGCCGCTCAGGGTGGCGCCGGGCAGGAGGTTGTTGATCGTCACCCCGCGTCCATAGATGGCGATCAGCGGCAAGGCCGGCGCGGCAAGGCCGAAAAGGCGGGCGATGTGCGCCCAGCGCAGGGCGGAGGCGATGTTGGCCAGGATAGAGGCGGCCACCGCCAGGGCGAACCAGCGCAATTCAACGCTGCCCAGGGTTTTTAGCAGTTTGGCCGGATTGGCGTACCAGATTACCGCACCGAGCAAGCAGCTCGCGGCGATAAAACGCAGTACCTTGATGCCGTTTTTGCTCAAGAACGAGGCTCTGGGGCAGGGTTGGCTTTTCCGCGCCGGCGCGGGGCGGCTCGCAGCAGGTATTGCGCACGGCCGGCGGGTTCGTGGTAGATGCGAATCAGAATCTCGCCCAGCAGGCCCATGGCGACCAGCTGCACGCCCATCAGGGTCAGCATCACGCCGAGCAGCAGGAGCGGACGGCCACCGATGTTTTCGCCGAGAAACAGTTTCTCGACCACGAGAACACCTAGCGCCAGCAGGCCGGGCAGGAGCAGGGCAACGCCGGCCCCGCCGAAGGCGTGCATCGGCCGGTGCAGAAAGCGCAGCAGAAACTTCACCCAGAGCAGGTCGAGGACCACGCGCAGGGTGCGGTCGATGCCGTACTTGGATTGGCCGTGCATGCGGGCATGGTGGGAAACCGGCACTTCTATGACCTTGGCGCCGAACTGCGCGGCGAGCGCCGGAATGAAGCGGTGCAGTTCGCCGTAGATCTTCACGTCGCGGATGCTTTCGCTGCGGTAAGCCTTGAGCGAGCAGCCATAATCGTGCAGATGGACACCGGTCATGCGCGAAATCAGGCCGTTGGCGATCATCGAGGGCAGCTTGCGGTTGATGTAACGATCCTGGCGGTTCTTGCGCCAGCCGGAAATGATGTCGATTTCCGGCCTCTGATCGAGCATGTCCAGCAGGCCGGGAATGTCGGCCGGGTCGTTCTGCAAGTCACCGTCGAGGGTGACGACCACGGCGCCGGCGGCCGCGTCGAAGCCGGCCTGCATCGCCGCCGACTGGCCGTAGTTGCGAATCAGGTAAAGCGGGTGCAGCCAGGGGCGGGCGGCGGCGAACTGTTCCAGCAACGTGGCGGAAGTGTCGGACGAGCAATCGTCGACGCAAATCAGTTCCCAGGAGCGTCCGGTGGGTTCCATCGCCGCGTTGACCCGGCGCAGCAGCTCGCTGAGGTTCTCTTCCTCGTTGTAAATCGGAACAACAATGGAAACATCAAGGGCGTCAGGCGTGTTTTCGGTCATGGTTAGGGATGATGTATGGGCTGCTGAAGGGAAGAGATTGTAAGGGAGGGAGGCCGCGAAATCCAGCGATTAGCGCCGGGCCACCTTGAGGAGCACGATCACCGCGCCGCTACCGCCATCCACAGGCCGTGCCTGGCAGAAAGCCAGAACCTCATTGCGCTGCATCAGCCAGCTGGCCGTTTTCAGCTTCAACACCGGCTCGCGGTTCCTGGAGCTTAGCCCCTTGCCATGAATGACCCGCACGCAGCGCAGGCCGAGTTCTTTGCATTCGTCGAGGAATCCGATCAGGCAGGCGCGGGCTTCGTCGCTGGTCATGCCATGCAGATCGAGTTCCGCCTGAATTTTCCAGTGGCTGCGGCGCAGCCTCTTCATGGTCAGCGGCGCCACGCCGGGGCGCTGGAAGAAAAATTCCTCTTCGTTTCCCGCCAGTTCCTGGGGGATATGGTCGCTCAAGCTATCTGCCGGCAACGGGTTTTTTGCAGTGCGATTTTGCCGGGGAACAGGCCAGGGAAGGTGGGGTGGAAATACGATCTTGCCGCTATCCGGCAAGGGCCGGGTGTCGCCAATGCAGGTGCGGAACAGGTTGGATTCGTTGTCGGGCAAGGATGGCGGCGCTGTTTTGCCGTCACCCTTGCGCTTGGGGGTTTTGCGTTTTTCGGTCACTTGCCCAGATTGTCGAGATAGCGTTCCGCGTCGAGCGCTGCCTGGCAGCCCGTCCCGGCGCTGGTGATGGCCTGGCGGTAGATGTGATCCTGCACGTCGCCGGCGGCGTAAACGCCGGCTATGCTGGTGGCGGTGG
>JAJXTJ010000371.1 GCA_021783895.1 Pseudomonadota bacterium
AAGCTGGCAAACTCGATACTAGGCGACGCGCCTGTAGGTAGAAAGACCAGGTAACGTCGATTCACTTATGGACCGTCCGCCTAGGAAATTACTCCGTTCTGAAAGAGCAACAGAATAGCCACGCCGACCAAGCGTTAGTGCCGCTTCAAGCCCTGCCGGACCGGCCCCAATGACGAGGATACGTTCATCGGACTTTTTTGCCGGAATACGCTCTGGGTGCCAGCCACGCCGCCACTCTTCGCCGGTTGTCGGGTTTTGTGTACAGCGAATTGCACCGCCCGTATATTGCATCGAGAGGCATGTGTTGCAGCCTACGCATTCGCGAATGTCTTCTATGCGGCCTTCTTCTATTTTCTTAGGCAGAAAGGGGTCGGCAATCGAAGGACGCGCCGCACCAATCAGATCAACCAACCCATTTTTAATGAGCGACACCATGCGATCTGGCGACGTGTATCTGCCAACAGCGACTACCGGCTTGGTTGTTACCTGTTTCACGAAGGCAGTGAATGGCTCCTGCCAACCTTCGTCGGCAAAACGGGCGGTCATCACATCGAGATTGATGTTCTGAACGTTTACGTCCCATAGATCGGGTAATTCGGCAAGCATCTCAACGACCAGCCGACCATCGCCGCTGCAGGTGTAGCCCGCATCGCCAAGGCCTTCGTCAACACCAAAACGGACGGCAACGGCACAGTCGGATCCGATTTCTTCTTTGGTATCCTCGATCAACTCACGCAAAAGCCTGGCGCGATTCTCGATAACGCCGCCATATTCATCCGTTCGCCGATTGACACGCTGCGTAATAAAGTCGCCGGGCAAACCCATCATGTGGCTGGCGTAGACATATACGATGTCGAATCCGATATCGCGTGCGCGCCGTGCTGCGGCGCGGTGCCATCTTCTGACATCGCTGATATCCTGCTTGTCCATCTGCCGGACGACAGCCGGTACATCCATTGCCGGCCTGGGCGAGGCGGACATCGGGCGTTCTCGGGACATGCGATTTCCGGCTAGCGCGCCCTGATGGGTCAATTCGCACCCCGCAAGGGCACCGTGCTTTTGAACCGCCTCGACCATAAGCTGGAGTCCAGGCTTATCATCATCCGACCAGAGCCGCTCGCCACCGCTGGGGGAAGAATCCGATGTAGGATGGATCATACAGAGTTCGGTGTTCACGACGCCCCATCCGCCCTCTGCCTTGATCTCCCGAAACTTTGCTGTTGCATGCGGTGAAAATGTACCAAGCGCAGTGCAATGCGGAACCTGATAAAAGCGATTCTTCGTCGTCTTGGGGCCGATTCTAACGGGCTCAAAAAGGACGTCATATCGCGGATCACGTGTCATGCTTGATGCTCTCGTTTTCCTGCTCAACCCCGCTGCTGACGCAGCGCTTGAGCAAGGTGCCGATCAGCCGCCGATCATTCAAACCTTGCGAAACGATATGGCGCTGGATCGATGATTGGCGTGGACCCTGTGAGAATGTCGGCGGCAAGCTCGCCAGCGGCTGGCGCGGTACCAAAGCCATGGCCCGAAAAACCGGTGCAGATTACTAATCCGGGAATTTCGGATATATGATCAACGACGGGCAGAGAATCCGGCGTAACGTCGACTGTTCCTGCCCACACTTCCGCGATTTCAGCAGCATCGAATACCGGCCAAGCAGCGCGGAGCGCGACGAAGGCTTCATCGATTGCGCCCATGTCCACCGAGGGGTCTTTCAACCTTACTTGCTCAAAAGGCGACGGTCCTTCCGGATTCCATCGGCGCGGCAATCGCAAGTCATCAACAAAATCTCGCCCGATCGCGACACGCAGATATTTACCCTGCGTCCTGAGCGACGACGAATATTTATGTCCGATGAGGAAGTGATCCAGCGTAATTGGTGCTTTAACCGCGCTGCGATGGGTGACGATGAAGCCGCCGTCGGCGCGTTTGCGAAAGGAAAAATCCGCCCCGCCAACCGCGATCTCAGTAGGGCCTTCCATGGGTGCAGTGCGAGCCACCGAAACAGTCAGCGGAAGGATGGGCAGCTTGACCCCAAGGTTGCCAAGAAAGCGCCTTGACCACAAACCACCTGCGAGCAGCACCGTATCGCAGTTGATCTCTCCGCGCTCCGTTACAACCCCTGTAACCCGCCCAGCCGAGCGCACAAGCGAGCGCACGGCGCAGTTTGCGATAATCACTGCGCCTTTGGCGATCGCCGCGCGCGCAATGGCGGATGCCGCGAGCGAGGGTTCCGCGCGTCCGTCGGATGGCGTGTAGATGCCACCTGCCCATTTCGCTTGTCCGCCCGGAACCAGTTGATCGATTTCGTCTTGGGTTACCAGACGCGAGTCCAGCCCTTGGGAAGCCACAGAGTGCATCCAGGCCTCGTAAGGTACCATGTCAGCATCGGTCTTGGCCAGGAACAATATGCCTGATTCCTTATAGCCAACATCTGATCCTGTTCGCTGCCTCATGCTGGCCCAGAGACGATCAGCCGCAGCGGCCAAGGGTACATCGGCTGGCGCGCGACTTGTCTTGCGGATCCAGCCCTGGTTCCGCGATGATTGTTCACCTGCAACAACGCCCTTTTCAAGCACGACAACGGGAATGCCCCGCTCGCTCAGCGTCATTGCAGCGGTCAGGCCAACAATCCCGCCCCCGATGATGACGACAGCAGCCGAAGCCGGAACAGTTTCAGACGTTTCTACGGGCGTAATATATGGCGGCACGTGGCTACCCT
>JAJXTJ010000372.1 GCA_021783895.1 Pseudomonadota bacterium
GCTCGGCAAGGAAGGCGTCAACCGGGTCGACATCGTGGCCCCCGGCTTCACCTCGGACTGCCTGGAAACCCTGGAAGAACTGGCGATGGAAGGCCGCGAAACGTTTCTAGAAGCCGGCGGCAAGGAATTCCGCTACATCCCCGCGCTCAACGAACACCCGCAATGGATTGCTGCACTGGGGCAGATCGCGCTGGAAAACCTGGGCGGCTGGGTGAGTCTCGACGGCGAACGCAATGCCGACGAGGCCGAACGCCAGGCCAGCAGGAATCGGGCACTGGCCCTCGGCGCGCGGAACTGAATCCCGACCCGAGGCAGCACGCCCGTAGGGGCACGGTCAGGTGCTGGTTCGCCCCTGTCATTTGGCCACCATGCCCGGTCGGGCCGCCATAAAACGGCACGAGGCTTCGGTTGAACCTGCATGCAGAAATCTTTCCATGACTCATGCGTCATGGACTTGCCTACAGGCATGTCATCGGCCTGGCGGTCAAAGGCCCAGATCGCTCAGGCTGGGATGATCGTCGGGCCGGCGACCCAGTGGCCAGAAGAACTTGCGCTCAGCTTCAGTGATGGGCAGGTCATTGATGCTGGCGTAGCGGCGCAGCATCAATCCGTGCTCGTTGAACGCCCAGTTTTCGTTGCCGTATGAGCGGGTCCACTGACCGGACGCGTCGCGCGACTCGTAGGCAAAGCGAACGGCGATGCGATCGCCCGTAAATGCCCACAATTCCTTGATCAGGCGGTAATCCAGTTCACGCGCCCATTTGCGCTCGAGAAACTGGCGGACTTCTTCGCGTCCAACGGGAAACTCAGCGCGATTGCGCCAACGGGTGTCTTCGCTATAAACCGGCACGACGCGGCCGGGATCACGCGAGTTCCAGGCATCCTCGGCCATGCGGACTTTCTGGGCGGCGGTTTCTGCGGTAAATGGCGGGTACGGCGGCTTGGTTTCCATGACATGTCCTCGATCGATGTAGACAGACTTGTCTACATCAATCAGCCTAGCCCAGGTAGACAGGTCTGTCTACAATGAGCGCATGCCCCGCCCAACCGTACCGGATACGTCCTCCCCCACCGCGCGCGCGCGGATTCTGCACAGCGCGCACGATCTGTTTTATCGAGAGGGCATACGCGCGACCGGAGTCGACCGGATCATTGCCGAATCCGGGGTGGCCAAACTCACGTTCTACCGCCATTTCCCCAGCAAGAACGACCTGATCGTGGCCTATCTGGAATACCGGCACCAGCGCTGGATGGGTTGGTTTGCGGATGCCCTGGCACGCCACGGCGGTGGGGCAGGCGCAATTGTGCCTGCCGTGGAAGAGTGGTTTCGCGACCCGCATTATCGGGGCTGCGCATTCATCAATACGGTAGGAGAACTGGGCGCCACCCTGCCGGCAGTCGTTGAAATTACGCGACGCCACAAAGACGAGGCAACGGAGGTGCTTGCCGGCGTTTTGCCCGCATCGAGACAGCGCATGGAGCTCGCCCAAGCCATTGCAATGGCCATTGACGGCGCAATTGTGCGGGCACAGTTCGATCTTGCGCCGGATGCTGCGCTGGCCTCACTCGACAGGGTTATCCGGTCTCTGCTGGCAACAAAAACCGAGCCGCGCAGCGCAAGCTTTATTCGTTGCGAATAAAGTGCTCGCGGTAGTACTTCATTTCTTCGATCGATTCGTAAATATCGGCCAGCGCTTCGTGTTTGCTGCCTTTTTTGAAGCCTTCGGCCAGCCCCGGACGCCAGCGCTTGGCCAGTTCCTTCAGCGTGCTGACGTCGAGGTTGCGGTAATGGAAGAAGTCTTCCAGTTTCGGCATGTAGCGCGCCATGAAGCGCCGGTCCTGGCAAATCGAATTGCCGCACATCGGCGAGGTACGGGGATCGATATGCTGCTTAACGAATTCCAGCATCTGCGCTTCGGCGGCGGCTTCGTCCAGCTGCGATGCCTTGACGCGGTCGATCAGCCCCGACTTGCCATGGGTGCCCTTGTTCCAGTTGTCCATCGCGTTCATCACGTCGTCGGACTGGTGCACCACCAGCACCGGGCCTTCGGCCACGGTGTTGAGGTGGGCATCGGTGACCACGATGGCCAGTTCGATGATGCGATCGGTGTCGGGGGACAGGCCGGTCATTTCCATGTCCAGCCAGAGCAAGTGAGTGGGGTTGAGCGCCATCGGGGGATCCTCGGTTGAATTAGGGCATTTTCGCATAGACCCCGCGTATCGCGGGGTGGCAGAAGCGAACGCTTGCCGCCATAATCCGGACATCCCCACCCTGGAGTTCCGCCATGAAAGCCCTGATGGTTTTATTCGCAAGTGCCCTGCTGTCCACCTCGATCCACGCCGCGTCGGTGACCAAAGGCGACCCCAAAGTCGGCAAAACCCTGCACGACAAATCCTGCACCAGCTGCCACGTCAGCATGTTTGGCGGCGACGGCAGCAAGATTTACACGCGAGCCGACCGCAAGACCAAAAGCCTGTCGCAACTGGCTGCCCGGGTGTCCGGCTGCAATGCCAATTCGGGCGCTGGCTGGTTCCCCGAAGACGAGGCGCACGTTACCGCTTATCTGAACCAGCAATACTACAAATTCAAGTAAGTCCGGCCCGGGCAAGCACGACTCGCCCAACAAACAAAGGACGCATCATGACCACGCTTGTTGAAGAACTCGCCCGCAAAAAATGCACGCCCTGCTAAGGCGGTGTCGCT
>JAJXTJ010000373.1 GCA_021783895.1 Pseudomonadota bacterium
CTGGCCAGCATGGCTTCCTTGTCAATGTCCACCTTGGCGAGCAGGAAGGCGCCACCGTAGTCCAGCGCCAGTTGTTCCAGCACGGGTTTCAGGGTCTTGCAGGGCGCACACCAGGTGGCCCAGAAATCCACCAGCACCGGCTGGGTGCGGGACGCCTGCATCACCCGAGCCTGGAAATCCGCGGTGGTGACATCGAAACTGTGAGCGGCCGTGTTCATCGCATTCATGATTCCGTGGTTTGCTTGGCAGAGGATGGCCGATCCGGCCACTCCCGCTATTCAACCCGAATGCCCTGATCGCTGGCAACTGGCCATCGCCCCAAAAAAACGCCGGGGAGTACCCGGCGCCATAAACCCCTGTGCGGGCATCCCTGCCCAGGGCAAGTTGCGGAAACAATGACTTGGATTAGAAGCGCATGCCCGCGCCGAGCATGACAACCAAAGGATTGATATCAACGTCGGTCTTGAGCGTTCCCGCCCCCGCCGTTTTCAGTGTCGCCTCGGTTCCGATGTCCACATACCAGAGGCTGGTGTTGATGAACCAGGTGTCGTTCAAGCGCCAGTCAGCGCCCGCCTGAAGCGCGTAGCCCCAGGAATCATCCAGCGAGATCTTGGTCTTGCCCACGATGGATTCCAGCTCCCCGTCAGCTTCCTCGCTCATGAAAGTGGTGTAGTTCACACCGGCGCCCACATAGGGCTGTACCCAGTCCACGCCCACCTGGGGATACCATTGGAGCGTCAGCGTGGGCGGCAAGTGCTTGACGCTGCCGATATCGACGCCATCCAGGGAGCCTTCCCCCTTGATGTCATGCTTGAACGGCAAGGCGGCCAGCAACTCCACGCCAATCTGCGGCGTGATCAGGTAAGTCACGGAGAATCCCAGGCTCACGCCGTCATCAACCGAAACACCACTCCCCGGAATGGGATGCACCGCGCTGCTGTCATCGTTGGGCAGCACCCAGGTCGGCCCTGCCCGCACCAGCACATCGCCGGCCTCATAGGCACTCGCCACTCCCGAAAAGCCGAGGGCGGACAACACCGCCATCGCACCCAATTGACGCCCTGTGATTCGTATCATGGTTTACCCACCTTGTGTTATTGGATCGCAACCGTATGAACGGCATGGGTGCGACCTTAAAGCGTGGGCGCATGGACGGCATTGATGCAGATCACGCGGGGGATGAATGCGAAGACACAGCGATCGGGTGCGTGGGGCATTGAAACGATATTTCCCTCTGCGCGGGAAATATCCGACGGATGGCATGACCATTAAGGGCATGAGTGGATAGAATGGTCTCCATGAGTTCCAATCACGCCCTGGCGGCACCTGATCTACAGGTTTCCGTCGAAGACTCTTCTTCTCGCGGTCCGACTTCTGAATCCGACAACGAGCGCCTGCTTGCGCGGCTGCGACTGGTAGTCGGCTCCGGCCAGCCTTTATACGCCCAACTGTTACAGCAGCTCGAAGACATGATCGTCACGGGCGAGCTGGCGCCGGGCACGCTGCTGCCATCCGAGCGGGAGTTGTGTGAACGGATTGGCGTCAGCCGCATCACTGTCAAACGGGCATACGCTGAACTCCACCAGCGCCAACTGATCAGCCGGCATCAAGGTCTTGGCACCCTCGTACAGAACCCGAACCGTCTCGATCCGGGAATGGACCGGCTCAAAGGCTTCACCGAAGAGATGCGCCTCCTCGGCCTGCTCGCTTCCTCGCGGATCCTAGAGCGCAAAGTGCTCAGAGATCGCTCGATCGCTTCAATCTTCAGCCAGCCATCGGATCAGCGCTTGCTCAAACTGGTGCGGGTACGCAGCGGCAACGACGTGCCGTTATCACGGGAAATCGCCTGGTACGACCTTGGGGTGGCTCCCGCGCTCGAACAGGCCGAACTGCTGGGTGGCTCGGTTTACCGCACCTTGAATGAAATCTGCGGCGTGCACCTAACGCACTGCGAGCAAAGCGTGGAAGCGGTTCTTTCAACCTCCGAGGAGAACGCGATTTTCGGATTCAGCGAGCCGGCGCCCTGCCTGCTGATCAAGCGTCGAACCTTTCTCAATGATGGACGCATGGTGGAATATGTCGAAGGCTTATTCCGCGGGGATCGCTACACCTACCGGCTAAGCCTCAAAATCTGACCTTTCCCGCCTGTAAAAGCCGCTCAACCGCAGGGCGATCCGGCAAAGCGCGCAGCACGCCTTGCCGGCAACACGCCAGCGCGCCACAGGCCGACGCAAGACGCAGGCTATCGGCAAACAACTGTCGCTCCGCAATTCCGACAGCCAAGCCAGCACAAAACGCATCGCCGGCACCCACCGTATCCACCGCCGTAACCGGGTAAGCGGGCAGGCGCAGAATGTCGCCGCCGTCTTCACGGGCCACGCAGCCTTGTGCGCCCACCGTCACCACCACACGCCTCGACTGATGGGATCGCACTGATTCCAACGCAGAAATCGCGGCTTCAACGGTTGTTAGACTGCCAGACGGGAGGTCCAGCCACCCTTCGGCCTCGCGAGCATTCAGCACCAACACATCAGTCAGCGCGAGCAAATCCGGCGCGATCGGGCGAAACGGCGCGGCGTTGAGCAGCGTGGGAATACCGTGACCTTGTGCCTCCAGGAATGCCGCAAGGATAGGGGCCTCAGGAATCTCGAACTGCGCACAGACCACGCGTGCGGCGGCAATCTCAGGCAATGCGGCCGCG
>JAJXTJ010000374.1 GCA_021783895.1 Pseudomonadota bacterium
GCGGTCGCCGTGAGCCTGCACCAGCGCGCGTGCGTTGCCGGGGTTGGTCTCCAGGTGCAGGAGGCGGCTGGCGTGGGCGTAGAGCACGGGATCGTCGCGCACCTGTTCGTAGGAGGGCAAGCGGATGATGCTGGTGGTGCGGCTATGCGCAGGGTGCGCCACATGCGCCCCTGTCTCATCCTTTTCGGCACAGGTTGCAACCATATCAGCGTAAGGATTCGGGTGTGGCGCCACCTTGCCCGGCGCATCCACCGAAGTTGAGTCGATCTCGCTCCAGCCGTCGGGAATGCCTTTGCGCAATATGGCTGTGCCGCGCAGGCTGGTGATGGCGGAAATATCCTCGCCCTTCGCCAAACGGTGGGCCAGCTCCACCAGCGCCCGTTCGGCATTGCCGTAGAGCAGGATGTCGGCCTTGGAATCCGGCAGGATGGAGCGGCGCACCTTGTCCGACCAGTAGTCAAAGTGGGCGATGCGGCGCAGCGACGCCTCGATGCCGCCGATCACCACCGGCACGTCGGCATAGGCCTCGCGGCAGCGCTGGGCATAGACGATCACCGCCCGGTCGGGGCGCTTGTTGCCTTCGGCGTTGGGAGTGTAGGCGTCGTCGGAGCGGATCTTGCGGTCGGCGGTGTAGCGGTTGACCATCGAATCCATGTTGCCGGCGGTGACGCCATAGAACAGGTTGGGTTTGCCCAGGGCCTTGAAGGCGACCGGACTGTGCCAGCCGGGTTGGGAAATGATGCCGACGCGGAATCCCTGCGCCTCCAGCAGCCGCCCTATCAGCGCCATGCCGAAGCTGGGGTGGTCGATGTAGGCGTCGCCGGTGACCAGCACGATGTCGCAGCTGTCCCAGCCGAGCTGATCCATTTCCGCGCGCGACATCGGCAGCACGGGCGCCGTGCCGAAGCGCTTGGCCCAGTATTTGCGATGGGAAAAGATGTTGCGGGCGGTTTCCATGGGAGGCTATTTTACGCGGGTTAAGGGCGAGATAGACATGCCAGATTCGACAAGGTTCAGTTGCGATCAGGCTGGCAGGGAACCGGCGCGAAGGGGGAAACGTACCTGCACCAGCGTGCCATGGCCAGACGGTGGCGCGCCGATCTCCAGTGTGGCGTCATGGCTGTGGGCGATTTCCTTCACGATAGCCAGCCCCAGTCCACAGCCGTCGCCCGGGCTGCCTGCTATGCGATGGAAACGTTTCAGCACCTGTTTGCGCTCGGAGGGCGGAATGCCGGGGCCGTTGTCTTCCACCCCGAGCAGGGCGGCATCCCTGAGCCGCGCGGTACGTACGGTGATCCGTCCTCCTGCCTGGGTATATCGCAGGGCATTGTCGACCAGATTGGCGAGCATCTCGCCCAACAACAGCGGCTCTCCGTAAATTGGCGCCGGTTCAAGCTCGAAGCCCAGGTCTATGGCTTTTGCCAGCGCCTGTGGCATCCAGTCGGCGGCGGCGTTGCGCACCAGTTCGGCCAGGTCGATGGGCTGTGGCTCGGCGGGTGCCTGGCCGCCGGGCTCCACGCGGGCCAGGGTGAGCAGTTGATGAGTGAGATGGGCGGTGCGCCCGGCGCTGGCGTGGATGCGTTGCAGCGAGGCCCGCAACTCGTCTGGATCCGGTTCGCGCAAGGCGGCATCCAACTGTGCCTGCAAGGCGGCGATGGGGGTGCGGATCTGGTGGGCGGCATCGGAAATGAGGCGCCGCTGGGCTGTCAGTGTTTCATTCAGCCGACCCAGCAGCGCATTGAGTTCATGCACCATCGGGCGCACTTCTTCGGGCGCATGGCTTTCCGGCACCGGACGCATGTCCTGCGAGGAGCGGGCGGCGATTTCCTGACGCAGCCGGTTAAGCGGCGCCAGGCCGTGGCCGACACCGAACCAGACCAGGGCGATGGCTGCCGTTGCGAGCAGGATTTCCGGTATCAGCATCCCTAACAGAATTTCATCCATCAGATTGTGGCGCTTGACCAGTGTTTCCGCGACCATTACCTTGATATCGCCGTTTACCGTCGGTGAATACAGGGCCGCTATACGCACTTTATCTCCGCGGTAATGGCCATTATAATATGACCTGTTCTTTTCCTGCGGCAGGACCGGGGGTGGGGGCAGTCCCTGGTGACCAGCAATAAATTCGCCGTGAGTACCGAGAACCAGAAAATAGATATGATCATACTTGTCGGCCAGCAATATCTGCTGCGCCACCGCCGGCAACTCAAGAACGGTGCGGCCTGACGTATTGTGGACCTGTGCCGCAATGGCCGTGGTGGAATCCTGGAGCGCGCGGTCATAGGCGCGGTTGGCGTAGCTCAGGGCGACGCGGTAGGAAACCAGCGCTCCCACGATCAGCAGTGCCAGCAGCGAGGGGATCAGCCTGTTCAGCAGGCGGCGGCGCAAGCTTCGGTTGTTACTGGTCAAATTTTTCAAGATAGTAACCCAGTCCGCGCACGGTGCTGATGACGATACCGGCAGGTTCAAGTTTGGCGCGCAGACGCGAGACCTGTTTTTCGATAGCGTTGGGGGTGATTTCTTCATCCCAGCCGCACAGGGCCTGGAGCAGTTGTTCCTTGCTGACGATACGACCGGCGCGCAACAGGAAAAATTCCAGCACCCCCCATTCCCGTGCCGAAAGGTTGATCGGCTGTTCGCTCAGAAAGGCGCGCTTGCCGACCGTGTCGAGCGTGAGCGGCCCGTGGCGCAACAGCGGA
>JAJXTJ010000003.1 GCA_021783895.1 Pseudomonadota bacterium
CGAGGTCAACGATTTCGAGCAGGAGATCAATGAACTGCGTACCTACCAGGGCCAGAGCGACGTTTACGTGATCAAGGACAAGGGCACCATCCTGGCCCCGACCTTCGGCGGCGGCGCAAACTCTCTGGTCACCGAGGTGCTGGGCAACGACGCCATCATTTCTTCCGATTTCGGCGGCAACCCCCCTTACGAGAAGATGAAAGAGGTGATGCGCATCTGCCTCAAGTACTATCTCAAGCAGTCGAACGTCCTGTTCGTCATCGGCGGCAAGGCCAACAACACGGATATTTTCGTCACTTTCCGGGCGATGGCCGATGCCCTGCGCGACTATTTCAGCGAGCACGGACCAACGCCGATCTACGTGGTGATAGGCCGTGGCGGCCCCAACCTGATTCGAGGCATGGGCGCCTTCAAGGATGTCCTCGACGCGTTGCGGATACCGTACCGCATCTTCGGCTTCGACTCCGCGATGAACGACGTGGTGACCTACGCCCAGGAGGCGAACAGCTGGATGAAGAGCGGCGGCCGCGCCCAGGTGGCGGAGATGCTGGGTTTGCCGGCCGACGCCTGATCCTGGTAGGACCCACGTGGAACAACCTCCGCTGACAGCGTGGGCACAAAAGAACGTGCCCTCCCTACAGGACCGTTAATTTTAACAATCCCCTCAAAGGGCGATGTTTTAGACCAAAAAGGTGTAACGATGAGAAAGCCTGGTATCGAGAAATTCAAATACTATGTCGGCGTTGACTCCCTGGCCAATATTGCGACCAAAGACGATCGCATCTGCGTGCTGAATATCCTGGGTAACGAATCCCGTTCCGTGACCCCGGTCAGCCACGCCTACTCGGGTGGCAATGTGGTTTTCGGCACGTCGCCGGGCCGTCGCGGCCAGGTCCTCGAGACGCCCTTGGGCAATATCCCGGTCTACAACAACGTGCGCGAAGGCATTGAGGACGGACACACGTTCAATATCGGCGTGGTTTATCTGCCGCCGGCCGCCGTGCGCGACGGCGTCGCCGAACTGATCCGGATCAATCCCGATGTCGAAAAGGTGATCATCCTCACCGAAAAAATATCGGTGCATGACTCCCGCGAAATCCGGGCTCTCGGCCAGCAGCGCGGGGTGGATATATTCGGTGGCAACTGCCTGGGCGTGGCGGATTCGTGGAACCATGTTCGCATCGGCGGCGCGCTGGGCGGGGACAAGCCCGAGGAGACCTTGCGCAAAGGCTCTGTTGCCATTTATTCCAATTCCGGCAACTTCACCACCACCATCGCCAACTATCTGACGATCGGCGGCTGGGGAACAACGACGCTGATTTCCAGCGGCAAGGACGTCTACATCCACTACGCCACCCCCGAGTTTGCCTACGCCATGGCCAACGATCCTCGCACCAAGGCGGCGGTGCTGTACGCCGAGCCGGGCGGTTACTACGAGGAATCGGTCACGTTCGACAAGCCGGTGGTGGCCTGCGTGGTGGGCCGCTGGAAGGCGAATCTGACGCGGGCTGTCGGCCATGCCGGCGCCATCGCCGGATCGGGCGATGGCGCCCTGGCCAAGGAACGCTGGTTCATGGACAAGTTCGGCGTGACCGACCTCTTCACGCCCGAGCACCCGGTGTGCTCGAAGCGGGGCGCGGTGGTCACCAACATCGCTCACATCCCGCTGGCGCTTACCGCCGTGATGCAACTGAACGGCGTCGAGCGGGATTTCCCGCCGGAAGGCAACTTGGAGTTGAAGCCGTGGTTCGGCGACGACCAGGGCCTGAAGCTGCCGCCCGAACTGGATATACCGATTGTCACGGCGCTGCCGCCCTACGACGAGCAGATCGCCGAATTGCTCAAGCATGTGGGCGCCATCTTCCCGCGTCAGTCGATGAAAGACTGCTCGGGGAGCTCGGTGATGGACCCGAAGACCCAGATCACCAAGGTCAACGGCATCTCCATTCTGGATACCGCCAAGCAGCCGCTGGAGTCCAACCTGTGCCTGGCGCTGGTGCGTGAATCCAACGACGCCAACGACAACGCCCTGTTCAACCTGGCGGTGGCGGCGCGGGTCAACCTGCACGGCGAGATCATGCTGGCGGCCGCCGATGCGGCGCGCGAGGCCGGCAACGCCCCAAACACGGCGATCAGCGCGGCTGTAGCCTTGCTTGGCCCGAAGCGCATCGATGGGGCGCGGCAGGCCGCCGACACCCTGATCGACCTGTTCGCCCACTCCGGTCTCCATACGGGCGACGACGAAGAGGCCGGGATTGCGCCCGCACAGGCCAGCGCCGAGCAACTTGCCACCCTGACGGGAAGCGCGCCGGACCCATTGGCCGAAGCGATGTTCAAGGCCTTCGACAAGCGCCAGGGCAAATCGGCTTTCGTGCGTTACCTGCGCACGCTGGACGGGCACCCGACTGCGGACGCGGTGATCGCGGCGCTGACCACCACCATCGCCTGGGAGCCGCTGATCCGCAAACGCATTTCCCGCCTGACGGTGCGCAACATGCCCTGGTATGCCCACCTGTATGCCGTGATCATCGGTGCCGCGACCGAGGGCAAGAACCACCAGCCGGGCAAATTCTGCGGTGTCGCCACCGAAGAAATCCTGGATTCATGGACCATCACCGAGCTGGCCTATCTCTCCCTGCTGGGCGAGCGGCCAACGCCGGCAAGTTTGTTCCCGTTCCAGGTGATGCTGGGACTGATCATCTCGAACGGTGTCGGCACCATCTCGGCCCAGGGCTGCAAGGGCGCAGTATCGGCCGACGGTCCGGAATCTCCGGAGCGGGTGCAGATCAACAAGGGCATGATCGGCTTCCTTACCCACACCGGCTTTGCCCACGGCGGCAATGGCTACGAGGGCATCCAGTTCCTGATCGAGAGCTTCGGCAAAACTTCGCTGGCCGATGCCGGCGCCGCCAACCACGGCCTCGACCTCCAGACGATGGCGACGGCCTACGCCAAGGCCTTCGGCGACGAGAAGAAGGCAGGCAAGGCGCTCGGCCTGCCGGTGCGCAATATTCCCGGCGTCAACCACCCGGTGTTCAAGGGCCATGTGGTCAACCATGATCCGCGCGAAGTCTACATCGCGGAGTTGTTCGCGGAACGCGGCGAAAAGAACATCTTTCACGATTACTACAAGGCGCTGGTCCAGGCATTGTTCGACACCGGCGTGACCAAAAACGTGTTCTGCGTCAATATCGATGCCATCATCGCCACGTCGCTCCTGAAACTTCTTTGGCCGCGCTTCCGCAAGGGCGACCTCAGCGGAAGTTCGATGGAGATGGCCGCTTTCACCGCATTCCTGTTCGGCCGCATGGCGGGATGCGCCGGCGAAATCGACGACCATATCAATCGCGGCCGCAACATGGATACCCGTACAGCCGCATCGCAATGTAGTCACGTTTCTTAAATACCGGTAGCTGCTCGGGGCGCAACTCTCACCCAACCTCTCTCCCATAGGCGGCAGAGGAATCCAAGAGAAATACGCGACCTGAGCAGTTATGTAATCAACCCAACCTAGTCACAGTCACAATGGTGGAGCCTATGAACGCACTCAACGTCGCACAGAAAATCCTTCTGGCCAACGCTGCCGGAAAACCTACTCAACTCCCCGCGCCGGGGCAACCTCTGGAAATCCAGTTTACCCATACCCTTTACCAGGACGCCACCGGCACGGCAGCCGCTCTCGCTTTCGAGAAGATGGGCGTGGACCAGGTGAAGACTACCTCGGTCATCGTGGTGGATCACAAGACCCTGCAAGTCGGTTTCATCGACGGCGACGACCATCGCTATCTCGAAAGTTTCTCCAAGAAATACGGATGCTGGTTCTCGCGCGGCGGCAACGGCATTTGCCACAGCGTGTTCCTGGAGGACTTCGCAGCTCCCGGCAAGTCGGTTCTCGGCTCCGACTCCCACACCACCAACGCCGGTGGCATGGGCATGCTGGCGCTGGGTGCGGGCGGTACCGACGTCAGCTTCGCCATGGCCGGCACTTCCTACAAGATCGAAATGCCGGAAGTGGTGGAAGTCCACCTTACCGGCACCCTGCATCCGGGCGTGCTGGCCAAGGACGTGATCCTGAACGTGCTCAAGGTCATCGGTATCAAGGGCAACAAGGGCATCTGCCTGGAATACACCGGGCCGGGCCTGAAGAGTCTGAACGTCACCGACCGTGCCACCATCTGCAACATGGGAACCGAAGGCGGCGTCGCCTTCTCGATCTTCCCCTCGGATGAAGTCACCAAGGCCTACCTCGAAGGCCGGCAACGCGCGCAGGACTTCCAGCAACTGGTAGCCGATGCGGGCGCAACCTATAGCCGCACCGTCGAAATCGACCTGTCGTCGCTGGTTCCGACCATCGCGCTTTACCCGCGCCTGAAGTCGATGGAACCTGTCGCCAGTCACGCCGGCATGCCAATCGATGCGGTGTTTATCGGCAGCTGCACCAACTCCAACTACGAGAACCTGGCGCGCGTCGGCGAAATCCTGCGCGGCAAGAAAGTCAAGGTTGATACCGCTATCGCCCCCGGTTCGCAAGCCATCGCCCGTCAGCTGGCGGCGGCCGGCTACCTGGAAATCTTCTACGCCGCCGGAGTGCGCGTCATGGAGAATGCCTGTAGCGCCTGTATCGGCCAGGGCTTCAGCCCACCCAGCAATGGCGTGATGCTGTCCACCGCCAACCGCAACTTCGCTGGTCGTTCGGGCACCGAGAGCGCCGCAGTGCATCTGGTCAGCCCGGTTACCGCCGCAGCCAGCGCCGTGATGGGTTGCCTGACCGATCCGCGCGATCTGTTCAGCGGCGATCTCAGCTTCAAGAAAGTTCCTCCGGTGGTCGACATGGCTTCCTATCAGGCGCCGCTGTCGCCTGCAGAGGCTGCCAAGGTGGAAATGCATTACGGCCCCGGCATCGCGCCGCTGCCGACGCTGACGGGCCTGCCCGACAAGCTGGAAGGCGAAGTCATGCTCAAGCTCGGCGATGAAGTCACCACCGACCTGATCCAGCCCGCCGGCAAATACCTGTCCCTGCGTTCCAACGCGGACGAATACGCCAAGCAGGCCACCTTCGTCCAGGCCGACAAGACCTTCAGCGCCCGGGCGGCGGCGGTGCGCGACGCGGGTGGTCACGGCTTTATCGTGGCCGGAGATGGCTACGGCATGGGCAGCTCCCGCGAGCACGCCGGGCTGTGCCCGCGCATCCTGGGTATACGCGCCATCGTGGCCAAGGGTTTTGAGCGCATCCACCTCGCCAACCTCGCCAACTTCGGTATCCTGGCGCTGACCTTCGAGGACCCGGCCGACCTTGAGCGCATCGAGCAAGGCGCCAAGGTTTCGCTCGACACCAGCAATGTGGAAAGCGGTCAGCTCAAACTGGTCGTCAGCGGTGTGGGCGAGATTCCTCTCAAGCTTGCGCAGGGGAAGGAAGACATTCCCATGATCCGTGCCGGCGGCGCACTCTCGCTGTTCGCCAGCCAGATCGCGGCCTAATGACAAAGCGAGAAGCGCCGCCCCGAATTACGGACATCGCTTCTCGCCAAGTCCGCCCCCCATCTCTCCTAATTGAAGAGGAAAAAACATGACAACACCGAAGATTTACTGGACCAAAGTTGATGAAGCGCCGGGGCTGGCAACGTACTCCCTGCTCCCTATCGTTCAGGCCTTTACCAAGGCCGCTGGCGTCACCGTCGAAACGCGGGATATTTCCCTGGCGGGCCGGATCATCGCGAATTTTCCCGAGAACCTGACCGAGAGCCAGAAAATCCCCGACGGCCTCGGCGCCTTGGGCGAGCTGGCCACCAAGCCGGAAGCCAACATCATCAAGCTGCCGAACATCAGCGCTTCCCAGCCGCAGCTGAAAGCGGCAATCGCGGAATTGCAGGCCAAGGGATATAGAATCCCGGATTACCCCGATGATCCGCAAAACGATGCCGAGAAGGAAATCAAGGCCCGCTATGGCAAGGTATTGGGCAGCGCCGTCAACCCCGTGCTGCGTGAAGGCAACTCGGATCGCCGCGCGGCGGCCTCGGTCAAGCAATTTGCAAGAAAGAATCCGCACAAGATGGGCGCATGGAGCGCCGACTCCAAGACCCATGTGGCGCACATGGATGCCAATGATTTCTACGGCAGCGAAAAATCCGTCACGGTCAGCGAGGCCGGCAATGTCCGCATCGAGTTCGTCGGCGAGGACGGCAAGGCCACGGTACTGAAGGAAAAGACCACGCTCAAGGCGGAAGAGGTAATCGATGCTTGCGTCATGAGCCGCCGCGCATTGCGCGAGTTCTACGAAGCGCAGATGCAGGACGCGAAAAAACAGGGCGTGCTCCTGTCCTTGCACCTGAAAGCCACCATGATGAAGATCTCCGATCCCATCATGTTCGGCCATGCCGTTTCCGTGTTCTTCAAGGATGTGTTCGAGAAACACGCGGCAGTCATCAAGGAATTGGGCGTCAACGTCAACAATGGCTTTGGCGACCTTCTGGCCAAGATCGCCACGCTGCCGGAAGCGCAGAAAGCCGCGATCGAAGCCGACATCCAGGCTTGCTACAAATCCCGGCCCGACGTGGCAATGGTCGATTCGGACAAGGGCATCACCAACCTGAATGTGCCCAACAGCGTGATCGTCGATGCCTCCATGCCCGCCATGATTCGCGAATCGGGCAGGATGTGGGGTCCGGACGGCAAGCTGCACGACACCAAAGCGCTGATTCCAGACCGTTGTTATGCCGGGATCTACCAGGTCACTATCGACGACTGCAAGAAGCACGGTGCGTTCGATCCGAAGACCATGGGCAGCGTGCCCAACGTTGGTCTGATGGCGCAGAAGGCAGAGGAATACGGCTCGCACGACAAGACCTTCGAAATGTCGGCAAACGGCACGGTGCGCGTGGTTGACGCTGCGGGCAAGGCGCTGCTGGAACAGAAAGTGGAACAGGGCGATATCTTCCGCATGTGCCAGGTCAAAGACGCGCCGATCCAGGACTGGGTCAAGCTGGCTGTTACTCGCGCCCGCCTCTCCAACACGCCGGCGGTCTTCTGGCTAAATAACAAGCGGGCGCACGACGCCCAGATCATCCAGAAAGTGGAGCGCTATCTGAAGGATCACGACACCACCGGGCTCGAGATCAGCATCATGACGCCCGAGGAAGCCTGCCGTTTCTCGCTGGAGCGCATCCGGGCGGGGAAAGACACGATCTCCGTCACCGGCAACGTGCTGCGCGACTACCTCACCGACCTGTTCCCGATCCTGGAACTGGGGTCCAGCTCAAAAATGCTGTCGATCGTCCCGCTGATGAACGGCGGCGGACTCTTCGAGACCGGCGCCGGCGGCTCGGCGCCCAAGCATGTCCAGCAATTCCAGGAAGAAGGCTATTTGCGCTGGGATTCACTGGGCGAATATCTGGCCCTGGGGGTTTCTCTGGAGCACCTGAGCCAGAAGTTCAATAACCCGAAGGCCCAGGTTCTTGCCGAGGCGCTTGATCAGGCCAACGGCAAAATCCTGGATAACAACAAGTCGCCATCCCGCAAGGTCGGCGAGCTGGACAATCGCGGCAGTCACTTTTACCTCGCGCTGTACTGGGCGCAGGCACTCGCCGCGCAGACCAAGGACAAGGATATCCAGGTACGCTTCGCGCCCTTGGCGAAGGCGCTGACGGAAAACGAGGCGAAGATCAATGCCGAGTTGATCGGCGCGCAGGGAAAACCGGTGGACATGGGCGGCTACTATTTGCCGGATTTTGAAATGACCTCGAAGGCCATGCGCCCCAGCGCAACCTTCAATGCGGCACTGGCGGCTATTTAGTTAAGCACGGCAGCCTGCTCCGTTAAAACCGCCCGAACGGCTTCATGTTCGAGCGGAATGATCACCTGTAGAGACGCGTAGATTGCGTCTCTACTTGTTTCTGGCATCCGTATACGCGGTTGCTTATCACGGGGCATAGAATGATAATTACATTTTCCGTGCAAGTCTGGAGTCAGCCATGAAAGTCTTTTCTGCGGTAATTGAGCGGTGTCCACAAACCGGGCTGTTCGTTGGCTTTGTTCCCGGATTCCCCGGCGCTCATTCTCAAGGGGAAACGCTGGATGAAGTTAACCACAACTTGCACGATGTTATTGCCATGCTTCTGGAAGATGGCGAACCCATGCTGGAGTCCGAGTTTGTCGGAGTTCAAAACGTCGCCGTCGCTTGAGTCATGGGTAATATTCCCGTTTTCAAACCCAATGAAGTCATCGCCATCCTCATCAAACTAGGCTTCGTCGAAGTCCGCCAACGCGGATCGCACAAACAATTCCGCGATGCCGCAGGCCGCTGTACAACGGTTCCGTTTCATCAAGGCCGAGACATCTCCCCGATCTTGCTCCGCCAAATCGCCAGAGACAGCGGCCTCGCGCTTGATGAGTTGCTCAAGCACAGATAGCCTGCCAGGCGGTCAACGCAGACGCTATGCGATAAAGCCACGCATTACGGCTATCCCTTATTTCCAGGCACATCGCCAAGCACCATGAACTCACCCATTCCAGACGCTGCCTACTGGCGCGGAACCCTTCAAACCGGCCGGGATGAACTGCGCCGGGCCTATCTGAAAAAAGGCAATGCCGCCGCGCTGCTGCACGGTCTCAGCCGTCTGGTGGACAAGCTGCTGATTTCGATCTGGCGGCAACTTTCCCTGCCGCACGCCATCGCGCTCATCGCGGTCGGCGGCTATGGGCGCAAACAGCTTTACCCCGGCTCCGACATCGACCTGCTGATTCTTCTGCCGGACAATCCGGACGCCGCTCACGGCCAAAATCTGGAGCAGCTCGTCGGCCTGCTCTGGGACATCGGTCTGGACGTGGGCCACAGCGTGCGCACGGTGCCGGAGTGTATCAGGGAAGCCAAGGACATCACCGTTCAGACAAACCTGCTCGAAGCGCGTTTTCTGGCCGGAAACCGCCAGCTTTTCCGCGACCTTGAGGCCGCCGTGCAGCACAACCTGAACCCGCGCGAATTTTACGAAGCGAAACTGCTGGAGCAGCAGCAACGCCACGCCCGCTTCCACGATACCGCCAGCAACCTGGAACCGAATCTGAAGGAAAGCCCCGGCGGGCTGCGGGATTTGCATAACATTCTGTGGATCAGCCGCGCCATGGGGCTAAGGGATTCATGGAAAAAACTGGTGAGCGAATCCATCATCACCGCCCAGGAAGCCCGGCAAATCCGCCGCCACGAACGGCTGCTGGAAAATCTCCGCATCCGCCTGCATTACCTGGCGCGACGGCGCGAGGACCGGCTGCTGTTCGACTACCAGACTCCGCTTGCCGAGCAATACGGGCTGACCGGGGTGACAAAAGGGCGCCACAAGGTACAGCGCATGGCCGGTGAGCAGTTGATGCAGC
This sequence comes from Pseudomonadota bacterium, assembly GCA_021783895.1. The sequence goes on from JAJXTJ010000003.1 coordinate 9,364, forward strand.
GCTATTACCGCACCGCCAAGGCGGTCGGCCTGCTCAACGAAATCCTGCTGAGAACCCTGCGTAAACGAATTTTCCCCGCCGATTCGCGGTTCGTCACCCCGATCAATGCGAACTTCCAGGTACGCAACGGGCTGCTGGATGTCACCGACGTCGGCGTCTTTCAGCGCGATCCGAGCACCATCCTGGAAAGCTTCCTGATCATGCAGCAGCACCCCAAGCTGAGCGGGATGACCGCAACCACCTTGCGCGCGCTCTGGCGGTCAGCGCCGGAGATCAATAGCCGCTTTCGCCGTGAGCCGCGCAACCGCGCGCTGTTCATGGAGATCATGCGCCAACCTCAAGGCATTACCCGCGAACTGCGCAGGATGAACCAGCTCGGCATCCTGGGGCGTTATATACCGGCATTCGGACGGATCGTCGGCCAGATGCAGCACGACCTGTTCCACGTCTACACGGTAGACGGACACATCATGATGGTGATCCGCAATTTGAGGCGCTTGACGGTACCCCGGTTCGCCCACGAATTTCCGCTGTGCAGCGAACTGATCCTCGCTTTCGAACATCCCGAGACGCTCTATCTGGCCGGACTGTTTCACGACATCGCCAAAGGGCAAGGCGGCGACCATTCCGAGCTGGGCGCGGTGGAGGCGCTCCGCTTCTGCAAATCGCACAGGCTCGCCGAAGAGGAAACCTCACTGGTGGTCTGGCTGGTCGAAAATCATCTGGTCATGTCGGCCACGGCGCAAAAACAGGACATCAGCGATCCGGACGTGATCGAGGCGTTCGCCATCCGGGTTCGCGACCAGCGCCACCTGGTCGCACTTTATCTGTTCACCGTGGCCGATATTCGCGGCACCAGTCCGGACGTGTGGAATGCCTGGAAAGGCCGGCTGCTGGAAAACCTGTTCCATGCGACGTATCGCCACCTTGCGGGCGGAACCGCCATGCTGGAAACGCACCTGCTGACGCGGCAGGCCGAGGCGCTCAACATCCTCCGGCTTTATGACTATGACAACGCCACCATCCAGGCGCTGTGGGCTCAACTCGAACCGGCTTATTTCCTGCGCCACGACCCCCAGGAAATCGTCTGGCACAGCCGCAACCTTTACGGCAAGGCAAACGCCGGCCAGGCCATCGTCAAGGCGCGCCCGAGCCCCGCTGACGAGGGCATCCAGGTGATGATCTACACGCCGTACCGGGATGACCTGTTCGCCCGGATTTGCAGCTTCTTCGAGCGCAACGATTTCAACATCGTCGATGCCAAGATCCATACCAGCCGCCATGGCTACGCGCTGGACAGCTTCGTCGTGCTGGACGAGGCGAACCGTTCCGCCCGATTCCGCGACCTGCTGTACTTCATCCATCACGAACTGTTGCAGCGCCTGACCGATGCCGCGCCGCTCGACCCTCCCCTGCAAGGACGCTTGAGCCGCCATCTCAAGCATTTCCCGATTACGCCGGAAATTTCGATCAAACCGGACGAAAAGAATGCCTACTATATCCTGTCGGTCACCGCCGGCGACCGGCCTGGGCTATTGTCGCTCATCGCGCAGACGCTGCTGAAACACGGCATTCACCTGCATACCGCGAAAATCACCACGCTCGGCGAACGCGCCGAGGACACCTTCCTGATCACCGGAGACGAACTGGAGAACCCGGAAACAGCGTCCAGGTTTGAATCCGATCTGCTGCTGCAACTCCGGACGTAAGGGAAAGCGGTTTTAACCTAAAAAACTCAGTTGTCCATGAAAATCACGAAAAAACACGAAAATATTCAAATGCATACCGCAATTTATCTTACCATCCATCAGGTGAATTGCTTACGCAATATATTGTGTTGATTTATTTCGTGAATTTTGTGTTTTTCGTGGACAGAAAGCGGTTTTAAGGTTTAACCCGGAACTGCTGTTAACCACGGAGATCACGGAGTTATATCAAAGTGTTATGAGGGTTTCGCGCATCACTTGACAGGTAATGCCAACGTTTTTTGGAATAACTTGTTTTTCTTCATGTTCTCCGTGGTTAAATCGAGATTTTAGTATTATTGACACAGATGAATTATTCGGCGACATTATGCCCGTTCGCCAAACCCTTACAGCTCTTCAGCAGCGCGCAAAGAACCGCGCTTTTATAAATCCGACAGGTTGCCAATTACCATGACTACCATCCATCAAGAAGACTTGATCGCCAGCGTCGCCGATGCGCTGCAATACATTTCCTACTATCACCCGCTCGACTACATCAAGGCGCTGGGCGAAGCCTACGAACGGGAACAGTCGCCCGCCGCCCGCGACGCCATCGCCCAGATCCTCACCAACTCGCGCATGAGCGCGCAGGGACACCGCCCGATCTGCCAGGACACCGGCATCGTGGTGGCCTTCGTCAAGGTCGGCATGGACGTGCGCTGGGACGCCAGGATGAGCGTCACCGACATGGTCAACGAAGGTGTGCGCCGCGCCTACCTGAACCCCGACAACATGCTTCGCGCCTCGGTGCTGAGCGATCCTGCCGGGGCGCGCAAGAACACCCGCGACAACACCCCGGCGGTGATCCATTACGAGATCGTCCCCGGCGACAAGGTCGAGGTGACACTGGCCGCCAAGGGCGGCGGTTCGGAGAACAAATCCAAATTCGTCGCTCTCAACCCCTCGGACAGCCTGGTCGATTGGGTATTGAAGACCGTTCCCGCCATGGGCGCGGGCTGGTGCCCGCCGGGGATACGCGGCATCGGCATCGGCG
>JAJXTJ010000375.1 GCA_021783895.1 Pseudomonadota bacterium
GGTGCGCCCGACAGGATTCGAACCTGTGACCCTTGGCTTCGGAAACCAATACTCTATCCAACTGAGCTACGGGCGCATTGTGAAAATCAGGCGCAAATGATAGCGGTTTTTTACGGTAACGTCCATGTCGAGCTTTTGCAGTTGCCTGAATTACCGTTATAATTATGAATTTTCGACATTACAAGGTAAGGATTCCTCTATGAGTGGTCACGAAATGGAAAAAACCACAGTTACGCAATTCCTGATCGCCCTGGTAGCCGCGCTGATCCCCGTGCTGCTCGTTGCTTTCCTGATTTTCAAATATATCATGGCTATCATGGCCACCCACGTTGGCGGTGTAGACTCCCAAGCAGCGGCGGCAGAAATTGCCCAACGCCTGAAACCGGTGGGCGAAGTCGCCATCGGCGAAGCCAAACCTGACGCTGGCGGCGTGGTGGACGGCAAGAAAATTTGGGAAGGCCTCTGCCAGGCTTGCCACGCCACAGGCGTCCTGGGCGCGCCAAAGGCTGGCGACAAGGCGGCATGGGGGCCGCGCATCGCGCAAGGCGAGGAAACCCTGTTCAAGCATGCCCTCGGCGGCTTTACCGGCAAATCCGGCACGATGCCGCCCAGAGGCGGCAACCCGGCTCTGTCCGACGATGAAGTGAAGGCGGCGGCGAAATACATGATCGGACTGGCGAAGTAAATTCGCCCCGCACGTGGAAAGGGAATAAGGGCGGCTGAGGCCGCCCTTATTTTTTCAGCATCGCCTTCATCTGCGCCAGCCGCGCCGCGCCTTCCGATTTACGTACTTCCGCCGCGCGTTCCCGCCCGCTGATACGCAGGTCGTCCTGCGCCAGTTCGGCGATGAAGCGGCTCGGCTCGCAGGCCTGCCATTCGCGGCCACGCTTGCGCTTCGAGCAGTAGCTCAGGGTCAGGCTCCGCTGGGCGCGGGTGATGCCGACATACATCAGCCGGCGCTCTTCTTCCACCAGCCCGTTGTCGATGCATTCGCGGTGCGGCAGGATGCCGTCCTCGACGCCGACCAGGAACACGTGGGGATACTCCAGCCCCTTCGCCGCATGCAGGGTGGACAGGCGCACCGCATCCAGATCCTGGCTGTCGCGGTTCTCCAGGATGTTGATCAGGGCGATGGTCTGGGTCAGTTCGATGATGTTCTTGCCGTCCTCCTCGCCCTTCTTCGACAGCCAGGCGGCGAATTCCCGCACGTTGTTCCATTTGCTTTCCGCCGCACGCGGCTCTTCGCTGTCGAACAGATGAGATTCGTAGCCGATCGCCTTGAGCAAATCCTCGATGATCGTCGCGACCGATTCCCGTTCGGCGCGGAATTGCAGCTTGTTGACGAACTGGCAGAACTCCATCAGGGCATGGTACTGCTTGGTGCCGAGCTGGTTTTCCGCCCCGGCTTCGAAGGCGGCGGCGAACAGGCTCTGGTTGCGTTGCGCAGAATAGTTGCCGAGCTTTTCCAGGGTTTGCGTGCCGATGCCCCTTTTCGGCGTGGTGATGGCACGAATGAAGGCGGGGTCGTCGTCGTTATTGGCCAGCAGGCGCAAGTAGGCAGTCACATCCTTGATCTCGGCCTTGTCGAAAAACGAGCTGCCGCCGCTCAACTGGTAAGGGATGCGCTCGTTGCGCAACTGCTGCTCGAACACCCGCGCCTGATGGTTGCCGCGATAGAGGATGGCGTAGTCGGCGTAGCGGGTGCGGTGCTCGAACTTGTGCGCCAGCAGCCGCATCACCACGCTTTCCGCCTCGTGCTCCTCGTCCTTGGCGGCCAGCACGCTGATCGGGTCGCCCAGGCCGAGGTCGCTCCACAGCTTCTTCTCGAACAGCTTGGTGTTGTTGGCGATCAGGCTGTTGGCAACGCGCAGGATGCGGATGCTGGAGCGGTAGTTCTGCTCCAGCTTGACCACGTGCAGGCGGTCGTAATCCTCGCGCAGGGTGTGCAGGTTCTGGATGTCCGCACCGCGCCAGCCGTAGATCGCCTGGTCGTCGTCGCCGACCGCGGTGAAGGCGCCCCTCGCGCCGGTCAGCTGGCGCAGCAACTGGTACTGGCAGCCGTTGGTGTCCTGGTACTCGTCGATCAGCAGATAGCGCAGCTTGCTGCGCCATTTTTCCAGGGCTTCGGGAACTGCGGCGAACAGCTCCACCGGCAGGCGGATGAGGTCGTCGAAGTCCACCGCCTGGTAGGCGCGCAAGGTGTCCTGATAGGCCAGGTAGGTTTTTGCAGCATGATGTTCGAGGTCGTCCCCGGACTGATTCAGCGCCAGGTCGGGCGAGACCAGCGAATTCTTCCACAGCGAGATGCGCTGCTGCACGCCCCGGATTTCGCCCCTGTCGGTGGTCTTGATGATGTCGCCGATGAGTTGGGCGGCATCGGTGGCATCGAAGATCGAGAAGCGCGGCTTGTAGCCGAGGTGCGCGGCGTCCCTGCGCAAGATCTGCATCCCCAGCGAATGGAAGGTGGTGACGGTCAACCCCCGGCTGGGCTTGCCCTGCAACAGCTTGGCGGCGCGCTCGGACATCTCGCGCGCCGCCTTGTTGGTGAAGGTGATCGCCGCGATATGGGCGGGCGAAAAGCCGCATTCCTCGATCAGCCAGGCGATCTTGTGGGTAATCACGCGGGTCTTGCCGCTGCCCGCGCCAGCCAGCACCAGCAGGGGGCCGTCGAGATATTTCACCGCTTCGCGC
>JAJXTJ010000376.1:0-1053 GCA_021783895.1 Pseudomonadota bacterium
CACCCCGTTGTTTGTCTACCTCACGCCGCAGGGCCAGGAAATCTTCAAAGCGCCCGGCTTCAAGACGGTTCAGGACTTAAAGGACTTCGATTGCTACGTGGTTGAGGGCCACTACAAATCCCAAAGCCTGCTCGACTTTCTGGGCAAGAAATGAGGCGGATTGCCGCTGCCCTGTTGTTGTTTGCCATGCCGGTATGTGCCGGCTGGCAGTTCTCGCCCCCTGTCGAAGTGGGGGCGGTCAACGGCAAGAAAATTTTCCATCACCTTGAATCCGCCAATCGCCAGGGTCTTGCCGAATCGGCAGGGCGCGTTGCGCTGGCCTGGGAGGATAATCGCGACGGCGATCCCCGCTGCTGGCTGGCGGTGCGCGAAGCGAAGACCACCGCTTTCTACCCGCCCCAGGCCATAAGCGCGAATGAATGCTACGAACCGGTGGTGCTGGGCATGGGCAACGGCCGTTTCGTGACAGCCTGGGAAGAAAATGGCGCAGTCTGGATCAGGGCAGTTGACAGGAATCATGCCCTCAAGCTCAGCCGCGAGGAAGCTGCGCATGTCACCTTGGCCAGGCGGGACGAATACACGATCTACGCCGCCTGGGCCGAGCAGGCAGGCAACTACAAGCGCATCACGATCGCGCGCCTTGTGCTCGAAGCTGGAGGGCTGAGAATCGAATACAGCGTGCCGCTGGAAGACCGGCTGCCGAGTGATGATCAGGCCTATCCGGCGCTGGCGGCAAGCGCGGACGGCAGTGTGGCGGCAGTGTGGGAAGACCGTCGTTTCAAGCACACCGTGATGCTGGCCGTGCACAGCCCGGATGGAAAAAAATTCTCTCTGCCCTATCGGTTGATCGACGTCCCGCAGGCACGCACGCGCACGCTGGGCGCGGGCACGGGCAGCATGCGGCCGACGCTGGCTTCATGCGGGCCGGATTGCCTGGTCGCAGCGTGGCTGGACAAGCGCGACTTTCTTTCTGGCTACGATGTGTTCGCTGCGTTCAGCAAGAATGGCGGTCGTTTCTTCACCAGCAATTTAAAGGTCCAGGACAGCTTCGGC
>JAJXTJ010000376.1:1063-2667 GCA_021783895.1 Pseudomonadota bacterium
CAATGGCATGCGGCCATTGCCGCCAACCAGAGCGGACGTGTTGTTGCCGTATGGGACGACGAGCGTGATGGATCGCCGGATGTCTGACTGAGCGACTGGACCGGCAGCGCATTCACCGATAACCTTGCCGTGCCCGGGGCCTCCGGGCCGGAAGCGCAAAGCGACCCAGTCATCCATCTCGATGCGGCCGGCACATTGCATCTGGCGTGGCTGGAAAAAACCGAAGCCGGCGGCACGCGTCTCAAATACGCAAGCGCGGTGTGGAAGGAATAAGGGCTACGCCTCATCCCTTATCGTTTTTTAGATCCAGCCGCGTTTCTTCAGATGCCGGTACAGCCAGACCGAGCCAACCGAGGTGGCAATCATCACGGCAGGATAGGCCCAGCGCTGATGCAGTTCCGGCATCCATTCGAAGTTCATGCCATAGAGTGAAAAGACGACGGTAGGAACCGCCAGGATTGCACCCCAGCCGGCCAGCTTTTGCACAGACTCGTTCTGCTGGATGGTCAGCGAGGCCAGATGGAACTGCATGGCATCGGATGCGCTGGTGCGCAGCATGTCGATGGAAGCGGTCACCCGCACTGCGTGATCGTGCACGTCGCGGTAGTAGGCCTTGAGATCGCGGATGACAAATTCAGGATGCAGACGGATCAGATCCAGCACGATGCCCTGCATGGGCTCAGCCGCATCTCGCAGCGAATTGAGCTCGCGCTTCACGTTGTACAGTTTTTCCAGGTCTTCTCGATCAAGCGCATCGGTCAACAGCAGGTTTTCCAGGGCATGGAAGCGCTCATTTATGCTTTCCAGCACTGGCCGATAATGGTCGACGATCAGATCCAGCACCAGATAGAGGGCGAGCGGACTGCCCGGGCGAAGATTGTTTTTTGCAGCGGCAAGGCGTTCCCTGACACGGGTGAAAGTCAGGCTGGGACCATGACGCACCGCGGCGACGAAATTGGGACCGGCGAAGAAATGCGCCTCGCCGAAAAACACATGGCCATCCAGCAGTTGGGCGGTTTTTGCGCTGATGAACAGGTGCTCGCCGTATTCCTCGAGTTTTGGCCGCTGGTGGGTGGTCAGTGCATCCTCCATCGCCAGTTCGTGCAGGCCCAGTTCCTCCCCCAGGCTGGCAAGTTGGGGATGCTCGGTCTCGGCGATGTCGATCCAGATGAAATTGTTCGGGTCGCTGATATATTCGCTAACTTCCTCTAACGTGATTTCAGCGGCTTTTTGGCCCGGCCGATAGAGCAGACAGTTGGTGTTTTGGTCCCGTTGCATAAGTGCTCAATGAAAGGCATCACAAAGACGCTCGGAACTATGCCTGTTCCTCACAATCCCCTGCTGCCCCCTGATAGTAATAATGTTCCATCCTAAACCAGAAAAGCGGATTTCGGCTGATTGCAGGCCGCACGGCCCTGGTCTGGGCATTGAATTTCCGCCTGCCCGTTCGTCAGGCACTATTCCGGGATGTCGGCATCTTGATATGATGGCCCACAACAATACTCCTAATGCATCATATCCAAGGGAAATGCAGACCGAGCGCCATGCAGTTCAAAACTGACAAAACGCCAGGCCGCATCAGGCGGTACATGCACAACAAGCCT
>JAJXTJ010000377.1 GCA_021783895.1 Pseudomonadota bacterium
CACGTGTTGTGCCTATGCAGGCTGCCCAGCTGGTTTACGCTCTGAATCAGCTGCCAGTCGAAAGCGCGACTGAAGCGCAAATGGCCACGCCGCAGGATATTGCCGCAACCATCGAAGAGCCGGTCGAAATCATCTCCCCCGAACAGGATGTCGAGCCGCTCGGCGAATTGCAGGAAGCAGCGCCAAGCGATGAAATAGAAATCGCCATTCCAGAACAGGAACCCGCCACCCAGGATACTGAAACCGGTATCGCGTTGCACAGTGAGGTTGCACCAAGCGAAAACATTGATGAGCCCGTACCACCCATTGAAACGGCCACGGGCGACATCGAACTGAAAGACATGATTGCCCAGGCCAGGGTTCAGGCCGCGCCGGTCTTTGAAGAACGCGATGTCCAGGACGAAATCGATCCGGTACTGTTGCCAATTTTTCTGGAGGAAGCCGAAACCCTCGTGCCCGAGGCCGCTCAGGCCCTGCGCAGCTGGATAGCCTCGCCAAGCGAAACAGGCGGCCCCTCCGCGCTGCGCCGCGTGCTGCATACCATCAAAGGTTCGGCCCGCATGGCTGGAGCCATGCGGTTGGGTGAGTTGACCCATATCATGGAATCGCGGGTCATCGCCACGCTCGATGGCCAATTGAATGCCGATGCCGCTGTGTTCGAGAAACTCGAGGAGGAATTCGACCATCTGGCGACAACCGTCGATCATCTCAAATTCGGCACGCCCGAACCGGTGCAGACCACGCATGTCGAAACCGAGGTTGCCGATGCCGATGTGCTGGTGCCGGCCGTGGCGGAAGACACTGAGGCAGCAAAGACCATAGGGTCTATAGAAACCGCGCAAACACCGAAAGCCGAGCAGGCTGTGGTTGCCCAGCCTGCCGTACAAGCTGCTGTAAAGGCTACCGCCCCCGCCGCAGCCGAGTCGCAGCATCGGGAAAGCGCTACCTTGCGGGTGCGCTCGGACTTGGTCGACCGCATGGTTAACCAGGCAGGTGAGGTGGCCATTGCCCGTTCGCGAATCGAAAGCCAGATGTATGCGCTCAAGCGGCAAACCACCGAACTTTCGGAAGCGCTGCGCCGCCTGAGAGATCACCTGCGCGAAGTGGAAATTCAGGCCGAATCGCAAATGCAGGCCACCTTTCAGAGCCAGACGGAAAAGGAGCAATTCGACCCGCTGGAATTCGACCGCTTTACCCGTTTCCAGGAAGTCACGCGGTACCTGGCAGAAAGCGTGCACGACATTTTCACCGTTCAGCAGACCCTGACCTCCCAGCTTGGCGAAGCCGATGCCGCCCTCATCCAGCACGCGCGCCTGAACCGCGAACTGCAGCAGAACCTGCTGCGGGTACGCATGGTGCCTCTGTATAGCGTATCCGAACGTCTTTACCGCGTGGTACGCCAGGCAGCGCGCGACCTGAACAAGCGCGCGCAACTGGACATCCTGGGCGGCGACATCGAGATTGACCGCGGCGTGCTGGAAAAGATTGTCGCGCCTATCGAGCATCTGCTGCGCAACTCCATCGCCCACGGCCTGGAGGCGCCAGAAGGGCGAGCCAGCGCCGGCAAGCCCGAATTTGGCGAGATCAAGCTCATCGCCAAGCATGAAGGCAATGAGCTGGTGCTGACGGTCAGCGATGACGGTGCCGGTCTCAACTTGCAGCGCATCCATCAAAAAGCCGTGGAGCGCGGACTGCTGGATCCTGGTGTTGATCCAGGCAACAACCAGCTTGCGCAGATGATTTTCGTGCCCGGCTTCTCCACGGCGGAAGCGGTGACCCAAGTTTCCGGTCGCGGCGTCGGCATGGATGTAGTCAAAAATGAAATCGCCGGCTTGGGCGGCCGCATCGAAATCGCCACCGAGGCTGGCAAGGGCGTGGCCTTCACCATTTACCTGCCGCTCACCCTGGCCGTGACGCAGGCCGTCATCATTACGGCGAACAAGAACGAGTATGCCCTGCCGGCCACGCTGGTGGAGCAGGTACAGGAACTCAAGCCGGAGCAGTTGTCTGCGGCCCTGCAGGCGCGCGCCATCGAATGGCGCGGCAACATCTACCCGTTGTTCTACCTGCCCCACCTCCTGGGACAATCCGAGGCCCTGCACGAAGTGCAACGCTTTAATGCCATCGTGCTGATGAAAAGCGGTACCTCGCACGCCGCCATTCTCGTCGACACCGTTGAAGGCGCGCGCGAAGTCGTGGTCAAGAACATCGGCCCTCAGGTGTCCAGGATTACCGGCATTGCCGGCGCCACGGTGCGCGGCGACGGCAAGGTGATACTGATCCTGAACCCGGTTCCGCTTGCCATCCGCGCGCTCAACGCGCCGCAGGAAATCGCCCAACTTGCCGCACCGGAAGTGGTCGTGGCAGACGAAACCGAGCAGGCTCCGCTGGTTATGGTGGTCGACGATTCACTTACCGTACGCAAGATCAGCAGCCGCCTGTTGGCACGCGAAGGCTATCGCGTGGAAACCGCCAAGGACGGCGTCGATGCACTGGAAAAAATGCACGACATCCTTCCCGATGTTTTGCTGCTGGACGTGGAAATGCCGCGCATGGACGGCTTCGAACTGGCGCGCGTCATGCGCAACGATGCTCGCCTCAAAAGCGTGCCGATCATCATGATCACCTCGCGCACCGCCGACAAGCAT
>JAJXTJ010000378.1 GCA_021783895.1 Pseudomonadota bacterium
TATGGCAGATCGCAGGCTCCAAGTATTCTACACGGTCGCAAGACAGCTCAGTTTCACCAAGGCCGCGGAAACGCTGTACATGACGCAGCCCGCCGTGACCTTCCAGGTCAAGCAGTTGGAGGAGCACTTCAACACCCGCTTGTTCGAGCGCAGCCACGGCCGCATTTCCCTCACACCGGCGGGGGATCTGGTGCTGAGTTATGCAGAAAAGATACTCACCCTGGGCGCGGAGATGGAAGCCCGTGTCGGCGAACTCACCGGCCAGATGGCGGGGCCGCTCATGATCGGTGCCTCGACCACCATTGCCGAGTACCAGCTGCCCCGCATCCTGGGCGAGTTCAAGGAGCACTATCCCCAGGTGCAGGCGCGCCTGGTGGTGGCGAATTCGGAAACCATCGAAAACAAGGTGGCCGATCACTCCCTGGACGTCGGGCTCATCGAGTCGCCCTCGCACCACCCCGAACTCACCACCCACTCCTGTTGCGATGACGAGCTCGTCATGATTTGCGCGCCCAGCCACCCCCTGGCCAAGCGCGGCGCCGTGACGCCGCGCGTGCTGGCTGAGCAGCCCTATGTGTCGCGCGAAATGGGCTCGGGCACGCGCGAAGTGGTGGACGAATATTTCCGCGGCAACGGGGTGAACCCGGACGACCTGCACACCGAAATGGAACTGGGCAGCCGCGAGGCGATCAAAGGTGCAGTAGAGGCTGGGCTAGGCATCGCCATCCTATCGGCGTCCACCATCACGAAGGAGATCAAGCTCGGCGATCTCGTGGCGGTCAGGCTGGATCCGCCTCTGCACCGGCCCCTGACGCTGGTGTATGCGCCGGAGAAATTCCGCGGCAAACTGCTCAACACCTTCATCGATTTCGTCGAAGCGAAGTTCCGTCAATGCAACGAGGAAGTGGCATCCGGCCGGCGCGGCCGCAGCAAAGCGCACGCTGCATGACATACCGGTCATGAAGAATTTCTTCGTGGTGCAGCACAGCTACGCGGAATTTCTCGGCCCCATCGAAAAGCAGCTGGAATCGCGTGACATTGGCTTCCAGTACATGCGTCCCTTTGTGGGCCACGATCTGCCGAGTTCGGCGACCCAGCACGATGCCCTGTGGCTGCTGGGCGGCGCTTATCCCATCACCGACACCGAGTCCTGTCCCTGGCTGCCGCAGGAGTACCGGTTGATGGAATACTTCCGCAAGGTCGGCCGGCCCACCGTGGGCATCGGCTTCGGCGGTCTCCTGGTGGCTCGGCTGGCTGGCGGCGAGGCGCATGAAGAGCCTTATTTCAACGCTTATTGGACCACGGCGCGGAAAACCGCCGCGGGGGCGCAGGACCCGCTCGCCGCCGCGGTCGATGGGCGCGAGGTGCTGGTCATGTATAACGGCCGGGTCGATCTGCCGCAGGGGCTAGATCCCATCCTGACCGATGACGACGGCCGCTGGCTCGCCGTGCGGCCGGACGCGACGAGTTATGGTGTGTTGTTCCGTCCGGAAATGAAGCCGGGCATGATCGAGGACATGATCATGGAAGACAACCGACCCCTGCCGGACCATATCGGTGACCTTCTGCAGCAGGCCCGGGAGCGCTGGCCGGTCATGCAGCAGACCACGGCGCAGATCGCGCGGGCGCTGGTTACCGCCTTGGATCTCATGACCGAGCGGCGCAAGATGCCGGTCTTTGCCCTTAACCCTGCCGAGCCGAAAGAATCATGAGTCTGGAAAGCAAGAAACTGTTGCGCCTGTTCCGGCAGCTGGGCGTTGAGCGCCGCAGCGCTTTGCTGGAATACGCCGAGTTTCTTGCCAGCCGCGAAGAGCGGCGCAGCGCAGACCTCGCCATGCAGCCCGTGGCGATCCCGCGCCCGGCGGAAGAGACCGTGGTGAAGGCCATCCAGCGCCTCATGGGCACCTATCCCATGCTGGATCGGGGCAAACTGTTTTCCGAGGCGTCCACGCAGATGACGCGGCATATCCTGCAGGGCGTGCCCTCCACTGCGGTGATCGACGAACTGGAAATCATCTTCCGCCGCCATTACGAACTGCACGCGGGTACGGAAACCGCGAGCGAGGCGGCTGAAGGGGGATGATGGCCGCTCAGGCTGCCAGCAGGTGCAGCCAGATGGCCAACGCGAGCAGTGTGGCGAGCAGCACCGGCGGCGTGACGATGAGGCCGACCCTGAGATAAAGGCGCCAGGAGATCACCTCGCCCTTGCGCGCCAGGACGTGCAGCCAGAGCAGGGTCGCCAGACTGCCGATGGGAGTGAACTTGGGGCCCAGGTCGCAGCCGATGACGTGGGCGTAAATCATCGCTTCGCGCACGTTGGGCGCCAGGCCATGGGCCTGATCCAGTGCCAAGGCGCCGACCAGCACGGTGGGCATGTTGTTCATCACTGCCGACAAGGCCGCGGACAGAAAGCCGGTACCCACGCTGGCCTTCGTCAACCCCTGTCCGCCCAGCCATTGCAACACCTGGGCGAGATAACCCGTGAGGCCGGCATTCCTCAGGCCGTACACCACCAGGTACATCCCCAGTCTGAACAGGACGATTTGCCAGGGCGCCTCTTTGAGCACCTTGCGCACGGGGATATGGCCGCCGTGCCCGCGTCGCCACCAGCGTCCGGCCAAGGCCAGCATGAAG
>JAJXTJ010000379.1 GCA_021783895.1 Pseudomonadota bacterium
ACCACTGCGCGAACTTGGACAGGCGCTCCATCATGTCGCTTGGCAGCATGCCGGCAGCGTCCATGATGCTGCCGTCATCCTGGAAGCGGCATACCGCCACCACACCGTCCAGGATGAGTAATTTTCTGAGTGTCATGCAGCCCCCTGCATGCGCTGCGTCACGCCGCACGCCTCAATGGCATTGAAAGCGTCTTCGTAATTGACATCACGGTTCTTCATGATGACGCCGCAGCGCCCGGTAACGACCGCCGACCACTCCAGCCCGATCATGGAAAACCCCTGCAACGGCTCGAACCCCTTTTGACCGGTAAGCGCTTCCCAACCCCTCGCCTCCAATGTGGCAATGGCGATGTTGGCAACACATGAGTGCGCCAGCAGGTCAAGCACCTCCTTGGTGATCTCGCTGCCTTCGCGCACACGATGATCGGTCAGGTCGCCCTTGTCAGTGTAGGTAAAAGCCGCCAACGCGCCCGGCAGATCCATCAATTGGTCCAGATTCATGTTGTCCTCGATTTTGCTGTTAATACAGAGCTTCTTTCACATCGCCGCCAATCTTGGCGTACAGGTTGACCAGCAGGTCGTCACCGACGTCGCCGACCTTGGCGCGCATGATGGTCATGACGTCATTGAGCAGTTCCGGCCGATTTTCGATGAATGCAAAATAATTGCCGATATTGCAGACCGAAATCTGTGCGCCACGGACAATCCAGCCCTGCGCAGGCTTGTATCCGCAATTCTCGGCAAACGAGTCGTAGATCTCTGACTGCATGTTGACGTTCACCGTGTTTGAACGGCAGAGAATCGCAGCCATGCGGGCAAATTCCGCAGTCAGCGCACCTTCATACGAGAAGCGATCCCCCCGATAGGCGAACTCGCCTGCCGCGATCACCCCCGGAATGGCCATGAGTTGCTTTACGATATGCACCGTGCCTCCTCCATGATATTGATTGTTATGAGCCGGGCGGTGGGTGACTGCTACCGGCCTAGCCGTGAATATAGAACTACCATGCAAGAAAACGCAACCACCCCGATGCAGCTGGCCAGCCTGAAGCGTCGCCTGGCCGCCATGCTGTACGAATCGCTGCTGCTGTTCGCTCTGAACATGCTTGCAGGCTTCGCTTATATTCCGATTTTCGGAGGCATCCACGGGCCGTTCCAGAAAGCGGTTTTCCAGCTGTATCTGCTGGGCGTGATGATGCTTTACTTTATGGTGTTCTGGAAACGCGGCCAGACCCTGGCCATGAAGACTTGGCGCATCCGCCTGGTCGACGTGGATGGCGGGCCGCCATCGACCGCGCAGTGCGCCGCCCGTTTCTGCCTGGCCGTGCCCGGGCTGCTATGTGTCGGGGTGGGTTTTCTGTGGGCGTTGATCGATCCCGAACGCCAGTTCCTGCATGATCGTTTGTGCAAAACCAGGCTGGCAAGCACTGTCGAACCGACGCGTTAACGCCTTTCGAGACGTTTGAGTACCAACAGCGCCACTATCAGGAACAGCAGGGACGGCGCAGCTGCGGTAAAGAACGGCGGCCAGTCGTTGAGCAAGCCAATGTGGGAAAGCAGCCGATTGCTGAGATGAAACACAAGGCCGGCTAGGATGCCGAGAAAAACCTTCAGGGCGATGCCGCCGGAGCGCGGCGAGTGGAACGCAAACGGCAGCGCCAGCAGCATGACCACCGGAATGGCCAGCGGATAAAACATCTTGGACCAAAGCGCGGCTTCATAGCGCGTGGTTTTCTGCTTGTTTTCGCTGAGATGCCTGATGTAATTGATCAACGCCGGCGCGGACATTTTTTCCGGCGAAACCAGCAGCACGCTGAGAATATCAGGGCTCAGCACCGATTCCCAGCTCACGGTCTTTTCATGGCTGACCTTGATGCCGTCCTGCGAAAAACTCGTACCCGAGACTTCGCGCAGCTCCCACCGGCCATTGCCTTCCCAAAATCCTTTTTCAGCTGTCATGATCCGCTCCAGTTCCCAGCCCTGGTCGAATTCGTATACCTTGAGATCGCGCAAACTGGCGTCCGGCAGCACCTCGCGCGCATTGATGAAGGAATTGCCGTCCTTGACCCACAAACCCGACTGGAACGTCTGTGCCACCACAGACTCGGTGGCTCGCAGTTTCAGTTTCTTGGCGGCCTGCTCAGACCAGGGCGAAACCAGCTCACCCACCATCAGCGCGATGATCGCAAAGCCCACCCCTGCAAACGCCAGCAGCATTGCGATACGCCAACTCGAAATGCCGGAGGCCAGCATCACCGTGAACTCGGAATTCATCACCAGCCGCGACAGCGCGAACAGGGCGCCGATCAGAGCGGCAATCGGCACGATCTCATACACATGCCCTGGCACACTGAGCGCCACATACAACGCCGCCTGCGCGAACCCATAGTCGGCACGACCGATGCTGTCGAGTTCACTGGCCAGATCGAAAAAGGAGAACAGCAGGATCAGTCCCACGAACACAAAACCGGCGGACATCGCCACTTCTCTCAGAAGATAACGGGCGATCAGATTCATTTACGCCCCATCAAGTCGACCACATCATCGGCCGCAAGCATGGCGGCGACTCCTCACCCGGCAATCTGGCGTTCTGTTCCATCCGATGTAATGCCTGGAAGGGATCAGACATAGC
>JAJXTJ010000380.1 GCA_021783895.1 Pseudomonadota bacterium
GGGCCTGCTGGCCCCCCCGAACGGTGTGGCTTTCCTCGCCCTGCTGGGTTGGCGCCTCGTGCCGGCGCGCCAGCAGACCGGGATCGAAGGCTTCGAATCAGGCGCCTACTTCACCGAAGCGCGCGTGCCGGAAGGCAGCAAAGCCGTCGGCATGAACCTGCGTGAGATTGAGACAGCGATCGACGAGAGCGACGCGCAAATCATCGGCATGGTGCATAACGATGTCCGCCTGACGGCGCCCAATCCTCGACGCAAGGTGCGCACGGGCGACATTCTCGTCATCGAAGCCGAGGCCGAGGCACTGGCCAGCGTGCTGTCCACCCTGGGTCTGAAACTGGAGGAAGCACTGCACACGACGGAAGAGGAGGCGAGCGTGGACGATGTGGCGAACGCCGTGGCAAGCGAGAAAGCCGAGGGCACCGCGAAAGGCAGCAAGAACACGGGCAAGGGCGCGGACGAACGGGACGCGCGCAACAACGGGGCCGATAGCAAGGCGACGAGCTCGGGCGACATCGTGCTGATGGAACTCGCGGTGCTGCCCGGCTCGTCACTTGTCGGGCGCTCGGCGAGCGACATCCTGCTGCGCACGCGCTACGGTCTGAATTTGTTGGCCCTGTCGCGTCAGGGCCAGCGCTCGATGAAGCGCTTGCGCTCGGTCGGCCTCAAGTCAGGCGACCTGCTGCTGATGCAGGGCCCGCCGGAGGCGATCGCAGAGTTCGCGGCCGACAACAGCTGCGTACCGCTGGCCGAGCGCGAACTGCGCATCCCGGACAAGCGCAAGGCGTGGGAAGCCGGCATCATCATGGCCATAGCGGTCGCCGTCACCGCCTTCGGTTTGCTGCCGGCGGCGATCTCCTTCGCCGCCGGAGTGCTGGCCTCGATGGCACTGCGCACGGTGCCGCCGCGCTCGGTATACGAGGCAATCGACTGGCCGGTGATCGTACTCCTGGCAGCGATGATCCCGGTCGCGGGCGCGATGGAATCCACTGGCACTGCCGACCTGATCGCGCGTTTCATGCTCGACAATGTCGCGCAGGGCCACGCCGTCGTCGGGTTGGCGCTGATCCTGGTGGTCTCCATGTTTCTCTCCGACCTGATGAACAATGCCGCCACCGCCGCGGTGATGTGCCCGATCGCTATCGGTACCGCGGCGGCGCTGGGCGTCAACGCCGATTCCTTCCTGATGGCGGTGGCGATCGGCGCCTCCTGCGCCTTCCTCACCCCCATCGGCCACCAGAACAACACCCTGATCCTGGGGCCGGGCGGCTTCCGTTTCGGCGACTACTGGAAGCTGGGGTTGCCGCTGGAACTCTTGGTGATCGCGGTGTCCCTGCCGATGCTGCTGCTGGTATGGCCGCTGTGATTGACCGCCGAATTGGAGGTACGTCTATACAAGCCACAGGGTTGGTAAGCGCCGAGAGTTGTAGTGCTGATGCATCCGGAATGGGTCTCCCGGTTTAACCACCAGCGCTTGATGGGGCCGTCGGGTCATATCCCTCCGGCAGAAGCTGAGGCAAACTACTACACGCAACTTAACCGTCAGGCCGCAATAGCAGCCTGACCTAAACCAAACAGCCTCCGCAATCCCCGGGGCGGTTCACATCGAAGTGGCCGGAATCCGGTCACTTCCGGCCTCAAAAGGCCAGACCGAACGGCGGATCGCTATCCACTACCACTGTTTCACCGCTAGATCAGGCTTTCCTTAACTCTGGAGCAATGCAATGCGCAAATTATGGGCAACCCTGGCTGTGCTGGTTACGTTCAGCCTCTCCGGCTGCGGCTACAACGACCTGCAGCGCAACGACGAGCAGGTCAAGTCGAGCTGGTCCGAGGTCGTAAACCAGTACCAACGCCGCGCGGATCTGATTCCCAATCTGGTCAATACCGTAAAAGGCTTCGCCGCCCAGGAAAAGGATGTGTTGCTGGGCGTCACCAATGCCCGCGCCAAGGTCGGCGGTATCCAGATGACCCCGGAGCTCATCGATAATCCGGAAGCCTTTGCGAAATTCCAGGCCGCGCAAGGCGAGCTATCCGGCGCCCTGTCCCGGCTGCTGGTGGTGTCCGAGAACTATCCGCAATTGAAATCCGACGCCAACTTCCGCGACTTGCAGGCCCAGTTGGAAGGCACCGAAAACCGGATTACGGTGGCGCGCAACCGCTACATCAAGGCGGTACAGGAATATAACGTGACGGTGCGCTCCTTCCCGTCCAACCTGACCGCGATGGTGTTCGGATACAAGATAAAACCCAACTTCACGGTGGAAAACGAGCAGGAAATTGCCCGGCCGCCGAGTGTCGATTTCAGCGCGCCGCCCGCCAAGCCACAAGGCGCGACGCAGTGACAGCAATGAACAGACCATGGGGGTCTTTGCTCGCGGTGACGCTGGCCTTGACCCTGTGCTGGTCTTTCCTGGTCCGTGCGGAAATCGCGGTGCCGCCCTTGCGCGGTCATGTCACCGACCAGACCGCCACGCTGACGCCGGCGCAACAGGCCGCTCTGGAGCAGACCCTGCAAGCCTTCGAGGCAAGAAAGGGCAGCCAGATCGCGGTGCTGATGGTGCCCACCACCGCGCCGGAAACGATCGAGCAATATTCCCTGCGCGTGGCGGAGCAGTGGAAACTGGGCCGCAA
>JAJXTJ010000381.1 GCA_021783895.1 Pseudomonadota bacterium
CCGATTTTGATGAAATATTCCACCCGGAACGCCGCATCCATCCATTGCGGCAACTTTACGAGGTTGGCGATGACCAGGCCAACCACCAATGCGACCAAGGGCGCTTCCAGGTTAAACTTGGCCGCATTTGCCCACCCCGCTATCGCGAACATGATGATCGCCATGATGTAGAGAAAGACGAACGATGGAATAAATTGGGAAAGCTTGATTCCCATGATACGGGTGGTGACGCCGAAGACCACGAGCCAGGTGACGAACTGAAGGAAATACATCCCGGCATGTTGCGAGAAGTGGTCGGTCAATTGCCCGAATGACGTCCATTTAAGCCCCCCGGGATTGATGGCCAGCGATTTGAGAAATGTGCTGCCGTTGGCGAACAGGACGACGGCGATTGCCATGATGCCGATGCCGATCCAGATTGCCCACCAATCCTCCTTCAGATACAGATCTTTCCAACCGGGCCTGCTTGTTGCTTTGACCGCCTCGCTGCTTTCGTTCCACGAATCCTGGGTTGTCATGTTGGTCTCCTCCAAATTATCGGTTTATTGATTGAAGTACTGTCAAGACTGTTCAAGGGGGGCTGGAAAGTCGCATCTTATGCGGGGTGTGTTGCGAAGTAGGACATCGCTCTCTCCTTTCACTTTTATTGAACCTGGATTGCCGCGCTTCGCTCGTAATGACGAGAAAAGCGAATGAATCAGCGCTTCCTTTCAGTAGGCCGTTGAAGCAGCCTTCAGGTGCCTACCGCATCTTTCCAGCCGCCGAATTGTGTTCAGCTTCCGCCAGATCATGCGCCAGCACAGGTTCATTCTGCTGCCAATGGGCGAGCTCGTCACCGCGAGGGTTGAACAGAATGCGTGAAAAAATATTTTTGTTTCTCAAGTATTTTCTCCCGGCGGTATGCCACATCAGCATAAATGGCACTGGCTGGCGCCACGTCCATCGACGGGTCGGCAGGCGGCACGGGATTTGATATTGATGATACCTGAGATCGAAGCAGGTTCAAACCTCAAGCAGCAGGTTAAGAATGTCGAAGATAATCTCGGCGGGTATGCCCTACCCGGATGAATTCTTTACGCTCGCGGCACCCAGGCATTTTCATTGCCGCAACTTTTGATCCCACCGCAGTTGGAGAAATTCCGGCAGCGGAACCCGTGCAGACCCGTCTCACTTCTTCGAAGCGTGGCGCGCCGCTTGTTCCCTGGCTGCGGCGACAACGTGCGCGGGTGCTAACCCGAAGTGCTGCGCGACAGCCTTCATCGGCGCAGACAATCCGAAGCTATCCAGGCCAAGGATGGTCCCAGCGAAACCGGTATAGCGTTCCCAGCCGAAGCTGGAGGCTGCTTCGACAGAGACGCGCGCGGCGATTTCCGGCGGCAGCACGCTGTCGCGGTATGCCTGTTCCTGGCTCTCGAACAGTTCCCACGACGGCATGCTGACCACGCGCGCCTGGATTCCCTCCGCCTTCAGTTGCTCGTAAGCGGCGATGCACAGCGCGACTTCGCTGCCGGTCGCCAGCAAAAGCACATCGGGCCGACCATGCGGGGCGTCGGCGAGCACGTAGGCGCCGCGCGCCACGCCGCGCGCCGCTGCGTAGCGGGTGCGGTCCAGCGTCGCCAGCGCCTGCCGGGTCAGCACCAGGCAAACCGGGCGATCCTTGAGCCGCATGATCACCCGCCACGCCTCGACCACCTCGTTCGCGTCCGCCGGACGCAACACCACCATGCCGGGCATCGCGCGCAAAGAGGCGAGTTGTTCGACCGGCTGGTGGGTGGGCCCATCCTCGCCCATGCTGATCGAATCGTGCGTCCAGATGGTGATGACCGGAATTTCCATCATCGCGGCCAGCCTCAGCGCGCCGCGGCAATAGTCGCTGAAAACCAGAAAACTCGCGGCGTAGGGCCGCAGATTCGACAGGCTGAGCCCGTTGCTGATGGCGCACATGGCGTGCTCGCGCACGCCGTAGTGAAAATTGCGTCCGCCGTAGTCGCCCGTCTCGCCCGGCGCCTGAAAATCGCCGGCAAACTCGAAGTTCAAGCGGGTTTTGGTCGACGGCGCCAGGTCTGCCGCACCACCCAGTAACCATGGCATTTTTTCGGCGATGGCATTGAGCACTTTGCCCGACGAATCGCGCGTCGCCATGCCTTTCGCATCCGCCGGAAAGATCGGCAGCGCGCTGTCCCAGCCTTCGGGCAAGTCACGGCGCTGCATGAGATCGATCTGCCCGGCGAGATCCGGGTATTGCTTGCGATAGGCCGCGAACAGTTTCTCCCAGACGGCGCGAAGCTTTGCACCACGGCGGCCAATCTGCGCCCGGAAATGTTCCGGAACGCCGTCCGGCACACGGAACTGAGCGTCTGGATCCCAGCCGTAGAATTCCTTCGCCAGCCGCACTTCTCCCGCGCCGAGCGGCTCGCCGTGGGCTTCCTTGCTGTCCTGTTTGTGCGGCGCGCCATAACCGATGTGGCTCTGCACGATGATCAGGGTGGGACGGTCACGGGTATCGAGAAAAGTGTCGTAGCCGCGCGTCAACAGTTCCAGATCGTTGGCATCGGCTACGCGCGTGACATTCCAGCCGTAGCCGAGAAAACGCGCCGCCACATCCTCGCTGAAAGCGATG
>JAJXTJ010000382.1 GCA_021783895.1 Pseudomonadota bacterium
CCAGGACGCCGTCAAAGTCCTGGCCAGACAATGCGACGTTGTCATCGTCGTCGGCTCGCCCACCAGTTCGAATTCGAACCGCCTGCGCGAAGTAGCCGAAAATCTCGGTGTCCCCGCCTACATGATCGACCGGGCAGACGAAATCCAGCCAGCCTGGCTGCACGGTGCCCGGCGTGTCGGTGTCACCGCCGGCGCATCCGCCCCGGACATCCTCGTCCAGGCCACCCTCGCCGCCCTGCGTGGACACGGCATCGAAGCGCACGAGGTATTGCCGGGCGTGGACGAGAAAATCTCCTTCCCCATGCCCAAGGGCCTGCAGGCCTGAATCAGCGGGCGCAGCGCCTGTCTCGAAGCCAACGCCAAACTGTTCGCCTGCCAAATGACGGTCGACCTGTTCGGCTAGTCGCAGGACGATGTCATTCCGGAAATCGAGGGCTGGATCGGCGCGGCGAGCTTTCTGCCGCAGGCGCAGAAGTCGGACGTGTGTCTGTTTATCTGAGCCGTGTCGTGCCTGGGTCGCGCGGATACGTTCGGCCCGGTCACGACACTATCGCTTCGATTTTTTCTCGCGCGCAGCGATTTTCGACGGGCGCAGCAACTGCTCAGAGCGCATCACATGGAGGATATAGACCCGCTCACCGTCGTAACGGTAGAACACCCGGCATGGCGACTCGACAATCTGCCGGTAGCGGGAGCGTTTCAATTCCTGCGGGCGACTGCCGCTTTCGGGGTGGGTCTCAAGATGCTCGACATGCTCGAATACCCGTTTGACCCGCGCAGAGGCCGCATCGGGTTTGTCGAGCGCAATGTAATCGGCAATGGCGTCCAGATCGGCAAGCGCCGGTTCGGTCCAGATTACTTCAGCCATCGGGCCATGCGGGCCTTGGCCTCGGCATGCGTCATCACCCTGCCCTCGGCCACCGCCATCTCGCCGCGCGCGATGCCCTCCAGCATGGCCATGCGTTGCTGCAACAGCTCGAAGGTTTCCACGTCCACCAGATAAGCGCTCGGCAACCCGTGCTGTGTGATCAGAATGGGCTGCTTGTCCCGTTCAATGTCCGAGAGGAGCTCGGTCGCCTGACGTTTGAGAGTAGTGACGAGTTCGGTGCGCATGAGTGGCACTATAGTGGCACCTCCAGGGCGGGGCAAGACCATTGCGAAGCTGCCCCCTTGTCGCTTTTCTACAAGCGCAGGACAGGCTGTCGAACCATAAGCAAAAACAACTTGCTTATCCAATACGTGTGCCAGCATCCGGATTACCGCCAGCGAATGGTGTTCGGCCAGGATCGCTTTTGCCCGTTGACACGGGGAAAGCCGCGTCCATAATGTACAAATTATTGTACGTTTTAAAGGGCACTCATGGCATTCTCCACCCAGGACGTTATCCCACTCTCCCAGGCACGCGCCAACCTCTCCGAACTCGCCGACCAGGTCAAGGCAGGCACCGAGAAAATCGTCACCAAGAATGGCGAAAGCTATGTCGCCCTGATCGATGCCGCGCGCCTCGACTACTACCACCAGCTCGAACGTGAGCGTATTCACCTGCTGATCCTCGAAGACGCGCGCCGCGGCCTCGAAGACATCGCCGCCGGCCGCACCGAAGACGCCGACGCCGCCCTGGCCCGTCTGCAAAGCGCCCGCCCAGCGAAATCACGCAGCAAGCGTGGCTGACACGCGCTACACGGTCAGGCTGGCCGCCAATTTTCTCGCCGGCCTCGATTCGATCGACCGCTTTCTGCAGCAAGCCGATGCAGGCTTTGCCTACGACGATCTGCTCGGTCAGCTGCGTGCGGAACTCATTCCCAATCTGAGCCGGTTTCCGAACATGGGCCGGCGGTATCTGGACAGCCCGCCGCGCTCGGTCGAAGGGCTGGGCCTGCTTGCCACGCTTCCGCCGGGCGCAGCCGATCGTCTACGGCTGATCCTGCTGGGCGACTACCTGGTGGTCTACGTCGCGGACGACCACAAGCGCACCGTCACCCTGCTATCGATTCGCCATCACCGTCAGTTGTCGTTCGACTTTGTGCGCATGTGGGGCGGCGAATGACCTTCCCGCGCATGGCCAGCGGCTGACTCACCACGCGGCACATCAAGCGCGTGCCGCCGATGCAGTTGATCCGGGCGTTGGGGGATGGCGGGTTGTCGGCCTTTGCAGTCGTTGCGATACGTGCGTGACTTCGGCAGCAACCGACTAGTGAGCGGTCATTGGTGGTGAATGAAGAAAAGAGATTCTGACCTATCGGTATTTCCTGATGCGGCTAGCCATCGGACTGGCTTGGTCGGCAAGTCATCGTCCTGAATGACGACTAGCTCATGCGGCTCATACCATTAGGTCTCCGATCAGAAACCAGCTTCTGATTGGTAAATCAGGCGTGGCACTATGCGTTCGTGGACGCTAATGCAAAAATGAGTGCCGACATTTTCCGGAATGAGCCATGGTTACCATAATAAGGGCCCAATTCTGGTTCAGACAGAGATAGGAAAATGAACGACACCGAGCCGCTTGAGGAATCAGAATCCAAGAAGCCACTTCTGACCATAACCGCCGCATTGGGCGCGAAGCTCAATCTGGCTGATTTTCAGAATGCTGTCCCGATACTGCGGGAGTTGAGCGTCATC
>JAJXTJ010000383.1 GCA_021783895.1 Pseudomonadota bacterium
ATCGCGCTGTGGGAAAGCTTCCTGCCGCGCTGGGTGGAGTGGATGCGCAAGGCTGCGCCGGACGTGTCGCTGCGCCTGGAGATCGGCTTTGAGGCGGACATCATGCAGGGGCTGATCGAGGGCACGGTGGACATCGGGGCGATGTACACGCCGGTGACTCGGCCCGGGCTGGTGATTGAACCCCTGTTCGACGAAACCCTACTGCTGGCGACCTCGCCGCGCGAAACCAGGTGGACCGGGGAGGACTACATCCACATTGACTGGGGGCCGGAGTTCCATGCGCAGTTCAGTGAGCACTACCCGGACGTGGCCTCGCCGGCCATGACCGTCAACATCGGTTGGCTCGCCATGCAGCAGGCACTGAGCTTTGGCGGTTCAGGCTATTTCCCCGAGCGGCTGGTGCGCGAGCACCTCGAGAGCGGACGACTGCAACTCGTGCCGGACAGCCCGGCATTCAAGTTGCCGGCCTATGTGGTGTTCCCGCGGGAAAGCTATCACGACACGCTCAAGCACGGGCTCGAAGGCCTGCGCCTGCTGGCGCGAAAGGAAATGCGCGGACAGGTTTAACGATTACCTAAGCCGTGGATGAGAAAAGCCGAATTCTGAACAAGGAGGACAAGAGGACAGGAGTAAAAGCGGGTCAGAAACAATTTGTCTCAGAAACGGTTTCCCCTTGTCCTCAGGCCCTCTTTGTGAATCAACCTTCGTCGTAGCCTTCGTCGGTCGGGTTGTCGACCAGGTGGAAGGGGTGATCGGTGGGCGTGTCCAGGTATTGCTGGCGGGTTTCCTCGGATTCGAAATACATGGTGACGTTTCCATCGACAAGATACGGATGCCCTTCCAGGTCCATGATGTCGCGGCCGGTGATGGGGTCGATGCTGGTTAGCATATGTTCGGGTTCGTGCAAGCGCGTGCTTTGTGTCTGATCGCGCGGCAATGGGTCGGTGCCTACGTAATTGGCGACGTTAAAGTCGTGAACAATGGAATTTTGTGTTGTTGTGCTCATTTCGAACTCCTTCCGGTATTGGAACCGAACATAACGAGGAGTTTGTTTATAGACCACCTTGTTCCCGCAATATAGATGAGGCAAACAGGGAATTAAGCTGCTCTGGTGCTATGTCAGTTGGCTGTGATGAGCAACTCAGGTTTGTTGCTGCTTGCAGAGGCAGATTTTGCCAGCAGCGACTTGAGTTCAGGGATGCAGGAGCCGCAGTTTGTGCCAGCCTTGAGCCGGATGCCTAGTGCTTCCACCGAATCTGCGCCTTTTCCTATGGCTTCGCGCAAAGTGTTTTCGCCGACGCCGAAGCAGGCGCAGATGATGCGCCCGGCGTCCGGCGCTGTCTTGCCGGGGCGGCCAATCAGCAGGGCCAGGCGTTCCGCGTCGCAGACACTGTCCTTCTCGAACAGAGACTCCAGCCAATGGCGCGGCGGCAGGCTGGCGGCATCGCGCTCGAAGAAGCACACGGCCTGCAGGCGGCCATCTTGCAGGAGCGCAGTGCGATAGCGCAGTGCTGCGTTATCTCTCATTTCGATCCAATCGCCGGTTTGGCCAAAAGCCTCGCGCATGACTGCGGGCCAGTTGCCGGCGGGGGCAATATCCGCCAGTTCGTATCGCCAGAACCCGCTTCTGCGTACGCGCGTCCAGTAGCGGTATTCTGTGCAGGGAAAAGGCTGCCGTGCCATGACAAAGCCGTGCCACGCGGCCGGGAAGAGTTCCACGGCTACAGGCGCATGCTTGAACTCGGGCTGCCCGGAGACCGGGTCGGTGACGGCGTTCACCAGCGCGTCTACCCGGCCCAGCGCGGTGAATTGATTGTTCCAGTGGATAGGCGAGAATACCGAGCCTGGGCGCTGATCCTGGCTTTCCACCACGCGTGCCAGCAAAGTACCATTCCGGTTGTGCAGGCGCGCAAGCAGGCCATGTTTGAGGCCGGCCCGGCGCGCATCCTGCGGATGCATTTCCACGTAAGGCTCGTCGATGTGTGCCAGCAGCTTCGCGGTCTTGCCGCTGCGCGTCATGGTGTGCCACTGGTCGCGCATTCGCCCAGTGTTGAGCACGAAAGGCGCTTCATCGCTGGCTGCATGGGCCGGGCTGGCAGGTGTGATGGCAAGCATGCGCGCCTTTCCCGAGGTAGTGAAGTAGCGCCCATGCGCGAACAACCGCTCCGTTCCAGCTTGATGTTTTGACGTCAGCGGCCACTGCACCGGCATAAGTGCGTCGTATTCATCGGTTGTCAGATCCGCCAGCCCGGCCAGGTCGAAGTCGCGCTCTCCTTTATTCTCGAACGTGGATAACGCAGCATGCTCGCGTAAGATCGCATCCGGACCGACGTAATCAAAGCCGGCCGCAAAACCCATGCGCTGCGCGACTTTGCTGATGATCCACCAGTCCGGCCTGGCCTCGCCGGGCAGTGGCAGGAAGGCGCGCTGGCGCGAGATACGGCGTTCGGAATTGGTCACCGTGCCGTCCTTTTCGCCCCAGGCGGCCGCGGGCAGCAGCACATGGGCAAATTGCGCGGTGTCGGTGTGGCGCGTGGTGTCGGATACCACCACGAATTCGCAGGCCTTGAGCGCTTCCGCCACGCGGTCGGCTTCTGGCATGCTGACCACCGGGTT
>JAJXTJ010000384.1 GCA_021783895.1 Pseudomonadota bacterium
GGCGAAATCCGGGGGCAGGTCGAGGCGCGCGGGATCGACTGCGGGCGCGCCGCCGAGCCGGACCCCGCGCAAATTCGGATCGGCGCGAAAGGTCCAGATCTCCTGCGCCGGCCATTGCGGGTCCAGGGGTTAGGAGGCAAAAATCGTGGGTGCGCTCGTGTAGCGGCTAGTCAGGACCAGCTGCCATACGCCGGGCCGCATCTGCACGCGCAGGCGGCCATCGGCTTCGATGCGCGCGGGCAGGGGCGATTCCAGGGCGATGGTCTCGGACTCCGCCGGCAGCAACCGGCCCACCAAAATTTCCCGTGCGCTGCCGGTGACCGTGAGGCGCAGCTCGGTATGCAGGCGCAGGGGCACGGCGTCATCCAGACGGCGGAACACCTCGATCCGGAGGCTGTCCGCCGCGGCGCTGGCGGCGGAATGCCCGGCGCGCAGCCACAGTCGGTGGCCGGCATCCAGCTCCGCGCGTTGCTCGGCGCCGTCGCGGTGCAGGGTCACCAGCGCGGTGCCCGAGTCCACGGCCAGGGACTGGGGCGGTTGTTCCCAGACGAATTGCCCCGCCACTTTATGGACGCCGGGTCCCACCGCCAGCGCCGGGCGACCGTCGCGTTCGAGCACCGGCGCGGGCGCGCCGTCGAGCGTCACCGCGCGCGGCCAGTGCCCGGCATCCCCCGGCAGCATCAGCCATTGGTCGTCGGCCTGGCTATCCCAGCGCTGGTGAAACGCGGCGCCGCCGGAGGTCAACGCGATCTCGAGCACGCCCGGCCACAGACAGTGGCGGTGTCCAGACTGGCGGGCGAGTTCCGGACAGCCCTGCGCCGGCTGGTCGCGCAGCACCCAGTCGCGCCAGGGTGCGAGGGGTTCGGGAATCAGGGTGCCGCCGACTGCCCCGGGCGCGATGCCCGGCAGGGTGACCAACAGTATCGAGAACAAAAGACGGGCGAGACGCTTCATCGCTGGGCAACTCCCTGTGCGGACTCTGTGCAATGTAGCAGGGCGACGCGGCGCTGTGGCCGATTGGAAGAGGCGGTAAGGACTGGCCATTGCGTCGGGTGTTCCGGATACAATTCCCGGCAACCTGCTGGAAAACTGCTGCGCCAGCCATCTGCTTCGTTGCATGCCGAGAAAGTACGGTGCCCAAGGATCGCATTAGATATCGCGTCGGATTTGGTCAATAATCGACCGCTCAAATCGAGGGGTAACGCTCATGCAACTCACCGCCGTGGTGATGCCTGCGCAAGAAGGTGGATTCATCGCCATGAGCCCGGAAACGGGCACCACCACTCAAGGTGAAACCATCGAGGAAGCACTGGCAAATCTTCAGGAAGCGACAACGCGTTATCTTGGAGAGTTTCCGCTGACCTTTTATGGCAAGCCGCTTCTGACCACCATTGAAGTTCCGGCGGATGCCGCCTAGCCTGCCTCACCTATCCGGGACCGAGGTGGTTCACACGCTTGAAAAATTGGGCTTCACCACCGCACGCCAAAAAGGGCAGCCACATCGTAATGCGCCGAGGCGCAACCGGTTGTGTCGTTCCCAACCACAAGGAAATAAAAATCGGCACCTTGTCGGGCATTTTGAACCAGGCAGGCGTTTCTTATGAAAGCTTCATGTCTGCACTCAAATCGTAGCTACCTAGGCGGGGTCGGTTGGATGTTTTCCATCGCCAGTTAACGCAGCTCTGCATCCCAGAAATCGAAAACGAGCTGCGCCAACGATGGGAGATCGATTCTGTTTCGACCAAGCTGGCTTGCTTCATCGGGGCTAAGCTGCACCACCAATGGCTCTTCAGCGTAACCAGTTTCAAAATATCCAGGTTCCACCCAACGAAACACGTCGATATCTGTCACTGAACAATGGTGCTTCGCTGTAGTTTCAAAATGCTTAGCGCCGTTAGCAATATGCGAAACAATTCGGAGTAACGGGGACCTTGCGCGAAGTCGCTTTCTATCCTGCCCGCTGACTGGATGGCACCAGTCAACTATGTGCTCGGCAGTAACAAAAAAATCAAACGCAGCGTATTGATCTTCGGGATCTTCCTTCATTCGCCGCAAATCGTACTCGAGCTTGCTGACAAGGTCTCTGGGAGTTTTGAGAGCACCAAATCCTTTAAATTTCGACACACATACCTCTCGACAACAAGTCCCGCAGGTTTCCTAACAGGCTCACACTAACGGCGATCGATGAGGCCGTCCAGATCATTGGCACGTTCCGGACTACAGGTCGTCACTCGCAGAACCTTGCGGCTGATTCGCGCGGACCTTGCGTTACTCGGGGTATCTGAAACCACCTACAAAGACATGAACCTCCCTCGCACCCAGGCCATTGGCGCGGCGGTGGAGTTTCTCGGCTGCGATGGACTGATCGCGCCATCGGCACGCTGGGCCTGCGACAACCTGATGCTCTTCCCGGAGCGCATGGATGACACTGCAGCCCTTGCGTTGCAGCACAGCGAGACCATCGACTGGATCGCATGGGGAAAGGAAAACGGCGTTCTCGACAAGGCCTGAGCTCAGCGGGGGCAGTTCAAATTCCTGCCAGATCCCCACCGCGCGATTAGACGCCAGGGCTCAGGCAGCTCAAAGTCCTCGAAGACGCCGAACCAGACCGG
>JAJXTJ010000004.1 GCA_021783895.1 Pseudomonadota bacterium
GAAGCAGGTCTATCGCATCGACCACTACCTGGGCAAGGAGACGGTGCAGAACATCCTCTTCTTCCGCTTCGGCAACGCCCTGTTCGAGCCGGTGTGGAACCGCAACCACGTGAGCCATGTCGAGATTACCGCCGCCGAACCGCTGGGCGTGGGGCACCGCGCCGGCTATTACGAGGAATCCGGCGCCTTGCGCGACATGGTGGCCAACCACCTGATGCAGCTGCTGGCGCTCACCGCCATGGAAGCGCCGGTGGCCTTCGACGCCGACGCCGTGCGCGACAAGAAAATCGAGGTCTGGCGGTCGATCCGCCCCATGACGCCGGAAGAAGTGGCGAGCCGCACCGTGCGTGCCCAATACACTGCCGGCACCAGCAACGACGAAAACGTGCCGGGCTGGCTGGAGGAAACGGGCGTACCCGCGGATTCCCGCACTGAAACCTACGCCGCGCTGGAATTTCGCATCGACAACTGGCGCTGGGCCGGGGTGCCGTTTTACCTGCGCACGGGGAAACGCCTGTCGCGCCAGGTCACCGAGATCGCGGTGCATTTCCATCACCCGCCGCTGTCATTGTTTCCTCATCATGAGGCGGTGAAGTCCAACGTCATCGCCCTGCGCATCCAGCCCGACGAGGGCATCAGCCTCGCCTTCGGCGCCAAACAGCCGGGCACGGCGCGCCGTGCGGTGCCGGTTTCCATGAACTTCTGCTATCGCAACGCCTTCGGCGACAACCCGCCTTCGGCGTACGCCGTGCTGCTGCTCGACGCCATGCGCGGCGACGCCACCCTGTTCACCCGGCGCGACGGCGTGGAGTCGCAATGGCGCTTGATTACGCCCATCGAGGAAGCCTGGGCGGCGCAAACAGAAGAGGCGCTGCCCAGCTATGCCGCCGGCACCGATGGCCCGGCCGAGGCCGACGCCCTGCTTGCCCGCAACGGCCACCGCTGGCGTTCCATCAACGACAACCTGGGGGCCTGCAATGTCTGACACCCTGGTTCTGGCCGGCGATATCGGCGGCACCAAAAGCAACCTGGCCTTCTTTCGCGGCGCGCCTGGCGCACCCGAGACCTTGCTGGAGCGCAGCTATCAAAACCGCGACTTCGCCGGTCTGGCCGACGTGGTCAGGCATTTTCTGGCGGAGTCCGGACTGACTGCTACCACCGCCTGTTTCGGCGTGGCCGGCGCGGTGGTGGCGGGGGCCAGCCATCTGCCCAATCTGGGCTGGCAGTTGTCGGAAAACGGCCTGGCCAGAGAACTGGGGCTGGCGTCGGTGCACCTGTTGAACGATCTGGAAGCCAATGCGCTAGGTATCGCCACCCTGCCGCCCGGGCAGTTCTTTACCCTCAACCCCGGACAACCGCTTCCCGGCGGCAACCAGGCCTTGATCGCTGCGGGGACTGGCTTGGGCATGGCGATGCTGTTTGACGATGGCGCCGATTATCGCGTGTCGGCTTCCGAGGGCGGCCATGTCGATTTCGCACCGCGCAACGAAGACGAAGTCGGCCTGTTGCGTTTTCTCGCCGCGCGCCATGGCCGGGTCAGCGTCGAGCGGGTGGTGTCCGGGCGCGGCCTCGCGGCGATATACGATTTTTTGAAGGACAGCGGCATGGACGAGCCGGATGGCCTGGCCGCGCGGCTGGATGCCGCAGCCGACCGCGCCGCCGCGATCGCCCAGACGGGTGCGAGCGGCGAGGCGGCAATTTGCGTGAAGGCGCTGGAACTGTTCCTGTCCGCCTACGGCGCGGCAGCGGGCAACCTGGCACTCATGGCGCTGGCGACCGGCGGGCTCTACATAGGCGGCGGCATTGCGCCCAAACTGATCGACGCCTTGCCGAAGAGCGGTTTCATGACCGCCTTCGCGGACAAGGGACGCTTTTCCGGATTGTTGGACCAAGTTCCCGTGCGAGTTATTCTGGAGCCGAGAACCGCGCTCTACGGCGCAGCCGCCTACGCACTGCGGCAGATCGGGGCGAATTCATGAGAAAGCTCCCGGCCCGCTTTGAACCCCAGTTGTTCGCCTTGCTGCTATCGGGGTTGATGTCCCTGGTCGTGACTAGCGTGGCTGTTATTGGTCATACCGGATGGGTTGATGGCGTGCTCGGCCTGTGTATTCAGACCTGGCTGCCAGCCTGGGGGATCGCATTTCCCCTTGTCATGATCCTGGCACCAAGGATCAGAAAGCTTGTCCGGCGGTGCGTCGAGACGGAAGGCTGAACGCCCTCTATTGTTCGGCGTCAGGTTCGCGACCTCTTCGGGAGCGGGCGATTTTGATCGCCAGCGGAACCGCGACCAGCAGGCCGATCAGCAGCATCGCGTTCATCGCAAGGCCCATGTTCGCTTGGGATAACTCACCGCCGAAGTGGGCCAGCAGAAAGCTCGCCGGAATCAGGCCCAGCAGGGTCGCCAGCGCGAAACGCCAAGTTTTGATAGGCGTAAGCCCGGCGCCGTAACTCACCAGGTCGAAAGACACGAAAGGCAGCAGGCGGGAGACGAACACCATCCAGGTCAGGACATTCTGCGAGCCCAGCCAACCCAGCGCGACGCGCTCCCCGAACAGCCGGCGCAACAGGCCGTAGCCGAATGCACGGGCGATTGCGAAGGCGATGAGGGCGCCGATTTCCGCACCGAGGACAACATACAGCGTGCCCCACCCATGGCCGAATACGGCACCCGAGACCATGGCAATGGGGGCGCTGGGGATGGGGTTGAGGATGATGGCCAGCGCCATCAGGCCGACGATCAGGAGCGGCCCCCAGATGCCCAGCGCCAGGGTTCGCTCGCGCAGCCACTCGCCGTCCACAATTCGCTCCAGATGGCCGCTGCTATCCAGATGGAAATAGGCCAGCACCAGGACGATCAGGACCAGCAGCGTCCCGAGCAGCCACAGCTTCCTGATTGCAGGGTGATGTCCATCCATGCTGAATCGGCTTCTGTCATATTGGTGCGCCCAGCTTAACCCGCGCAGCAGGATAATTCAGCGCTTCCGGTTTGCGAAACCGGGGCGATTTAAAACCGGCAGCAGGTCACCCGTTACTGTTTTTCTCCTGCACCATAAACTTCCCAGCCAGCATCGGGAATATAGTGATTCGACGCGCCTGCGTTGGATGTAATGACAGGGACGGACTCTCCGGCACCGATTTTGAAAACATCCCAACCTTTACCTGCACCTGTAGTAACGGAGGGCCTCATTTCGGAAGGAGCAGGGATCCTCTCTCCGGCACCGATATTGAAAACATCCCACCCTTTTCCAGTATCGGCCAGGACAGGCATAGACAGTACGGAACCCGCGATCAGCGTAACGGAGGACAGAACTAAACCCACTTTTTTGGTAATCATGATGGACTCCTGAGTATGAACAATTGAAAGACTAAGCATGGCTTTCTTTAAAGCCGTACTTAGTTGGTTCCAACTATGATCCATATCAGCAACATGCAGAATCAACTTTTTTTGGAATTGATAATTCCGATCAGTGAAATTATTGAGACTTTTTTTCTGCTGATTAACCAGGCTTGCATCCCTTTCATTGTTAGAGGGAATACATAAGTGCAAGCCGTCGATCAAACCTTCATGCCCCAGCAGAGGCACCCCGTCTGCCAGACATTGGCTGAATCTCATTCACTGAACGGATGCGTTGGTTTTAGGCTTATTCACCGTTGGTGTAGCGCCGCAGGCAGATCTATCGGGCGCCAGTGACTTGGTTACCTTTTATGGCTCTAGCTC
Source organism: Pseudomonadota bacterium (assembly GCA_021783895.1). The sequence continues at coordinate 3,719 of JAJXTJ010000004.1, forward strand.
AGTGCCTTATCCGCTCGCAGTCGCTCGATCGCAAGATCGACGAAGCTGCGCACCTTCGCTGATCCGTGCCGCCCCTCGCGGTGGATGACATGCACCGGCAGATCGGGCTCTTCGTAGTCTCCGAGTACGGTTTTCAGTTCGCCCGAAGCAAGTTGCGGCGCCACCTGGTAGGACAGCAGGCGGGTCAGTCCGTAGCCTTGGCGCGCGGCTTCCAGCGGCCCGTCGTTGGTATTCACCACGATGCGCGGCTGTACGCGCACCGTCAGCTTTTCGCCGGCCGACAGGAAAACCCAATCGTTCGTCGGCGAGATCCCGCTCGACGCGACAAGGCGATGTTTTGCCAAATCGTCCGGTGTCTGCGGAATGCCATGCTTATCGAAATACGCTGGCGCGCCGACCACGACCCGACGCACGCGCCCGACGCGGATGGCGCGCAGTGACGAATCGGGCAGCTGACCGATGCGGACACCGACATCCATGCCCTCGTCAATGAAGTTCACGACGCGATCGAGGAACAGTGCCGACACCGTCGTCTGTTCGTAGGCCGCCTGATACTCGGTAATGATCGGCATCACGTACAGCTTGCCGAAGAGTACCGGCGCGGTGATCGCCAGCTGCCCGCGCGGCGTCGCGTTGACGCCCGCCGCAGCGGCGTCGGCCTCTTCCATCTCGATCATGATGCGGCGCGCATCCTCAAGGTAGCGCGCACCGGCTTCAGTCACGCGCACGACGCGGGTGGTGCGCGTGAGCAATCGCACCCCCAGCCGCTCTTCCAGTGCCACTACGGCGCGCGTTACTGCGGGCGGCGATATCTTCAGGCGCCGTGCCCCGCCAGCAAAGCTCTCCGCTTCGGCAACGGCGACAAAGACGTTCATCAGGTGGAAGTGGTCCATAACTATTCCTTTAATCGGAAGAATAAATTTCATTGTATGGCTATTCTTTCTTTCAATCGCATTTGGCAAAGTGGCAAGCGTCGACAACACAGCGACACCCCAACCCCGATATCACGCAAAGGAGAAACATCATGGCCCGCATCAACGTCGTTACCCACGAAACCGCCAGCGCCGAACAAAAAGCGCTTTTCGACGCGATCCAGTCGCAACTCGGCATTGTCCCGAACTTCCTCAAGGTGTTCGCCAACTCGCCGGAAGCGCTCAAGGCTTTCCTCGGCCTGCATGGCATCGCCATCGGCGGTAGCCTCGATCCGCAAACCCGCGAACGTATCGCCCTAGCTCTGGCGCAGCAGAACGCCTGCGAATATTGCCTGTCAGCGCACACCGCGATCGGTCGCAAGGCCGGCCTCACCGGTGCCGAGATCGAAGCCAACCGTGCCGGCACCAGCCAGGACGCCAAGGCCGCAGCCGCCGTGAAGTTCGCCCGGGCCATCAATGATCACACTGGCGACGTCACCAGCGCCGAACTGGACGATGTGCGCAGCGCCGGCTACAGCGAAGCAGATATTGTCGAAATCATCACCCACGTCGGCATGAACATTCTGACGAACCTCATCGGCCGGGCCAGCCGCGTCGAAATCGACTTCCCGAAGGTCGATCTGAAGCTTCCCGTTTGAGATTGAGGTGAGAGCGGAAGGGGGCAACCTTTTCCGTCTAACGAATAGGAGACTTCCATGACCAGCGCATTTGCCAATATTGCTTTCACCGAGAACGTCAAGGCGGTGCAGACGCGTATGGGGAGCCGCGAGGCCTATGGGCGCGGTGAACAGGAATCGGTGGAGGAGCCCATGCTGGGATCGGCCGAGACCGCCTTCATCGAGGCGCGCGACAGTTTCTACCAGGGCACGGTAAGCGAAACCGGCTGGCCGTATGTCCAGCATCGCGGCGGTCCGGCCGGCTTCCTCAAGGTACTCGACGCACGCACGATCGGGTATGCCGACTTCTCTGGAAACCGTCAGTACATCTCGGCGGGCAACCTGGCCGGGGACGACCGCGTCTGCCTGTTCCTGATGGACTACCCGCACCAGGCCCGACTGAAGATCCTCGGCCGGGTGCAGGTGATCGACGAATACAGCGACCCCGAACTGCTGGAACGTCTCGACAATCCCCACTATCGGGCGCGCGTCGAGCGCGGCATCGTCATCCGCATCGAAGGCTTCGACTGGAACTGCCCGAAGTACATTACCCCACGCTATACAAAAGACGAGATCGCACAACGCATCAAGGGAGCCAGATCGGCTGAGGATTCGCAGGCGCGGGCGCAGCCGGAGGAACCGGCCGGCAACGGTGAACTCGCGCTCACCATCACCGGCGTTCGCCAGATGACCCCGCGCATCCGCGCCTTCGAACTGCGTGCCGGGGACTGGAGCAAGCTGCCGCCGGCGGAGGCCGGCGCACACCTCGAAATGCCGGTGCGACTTGCCGATGGATCGGTGGTCGCACGGCAGTATTCGCTCGCATCGGTTCCCGAACGCCACGACGTGTACGAGATCGCCGTGCTGTACGAGCGCGACGGACGCGGCGGCTCCCGGGCGATCCACGATACCTGGCAGATCGGCACGCAGCTGCGCGCTATGCCGCCGATCAACCACTTCCCGCTGCACGCCGACAAACGGCCCGCGGTGCTGATTGCCGGCGGTATCGGCATCACGCCGATCAAGGCCATGGCCCAGGCTCTGAAGCGGCGCAACGTACCGCTCGAACTGCATTACACCGGGCGGAGCGCCTCGGACATGGCCTACCATGAGCAACTATCGGCCGAATTCACCAGCGGTTATTTCACCTATTACAGTCGCGCGCAGGAACGCCAACGTCTCGACGTAGCCGAAGTGATGTGGCGCGCTCCCGGCGATGCCGTGTTTTACGTCTGCGGGCCGGTTGCGTTGATTGAATCCGTGCGCGCTGCCGCAAACCAGTTGGGCATCGCGCCAGGGCGCGTGCAGCATGAATCGTTCTACTGACATGCAGAGGAGAATCCCATGATGAGGCTCTACGAAGTTGCCCTGTCGGGCAATTGCCACAAGGTTCGACTGCTGCTTTCGATGCTCGGCCTGCCATACGAAAGTGTGGCCGTCGACCTCGCCGCCGGCGAACAACGTACGCCCGCCTATCTTGCGCTTAACCCCTTCGGCGAAGTGCCGACACTGGTCGATGGCGACGTCGCGATCCGCGACAGCCAAGCCATCCTTGTCTACCTTGCCAGCCGCTATGGCGGCGAACGCTGGTGGCCACAGGATCCGGTTCGCCTGTCCAGAATCGTCGGTTGGCTATCGACAGCCGCCAACGAGATTGCAGCCGGACCGAACAGCCTGCGCCTGCATCGCAAGTGGGGACGATCAATCGACGTATCGCGAGCGGAAACCATCACCAAAAGAACGCTGAACGTGATCGAGCGGACGCTTGAAAACAATTGCTGGATAGCGGGAGACGATGCGAGCATTGCCGATCTGGCCGTGTATCCCTATCTTGCGCTGTCGCCGGAGGGCGGCGTCGAGCTTGCGCCGTATCCGCACATCCTGCGCTGGTTCGGCGACATCCGTCTCCTCGAAGGCTACGTCACCATGCCGGGGGTGCGGAAATGAAGCTGTCGCCGTTCCCCTAGAAGCTCTGGGCCACCGGCGCGGTGGCGCCAGCGCGCCTCCCTCCGCAAAAACGCTGCTCGCCGGACTTGGCGGCATGCCGGCGATTTCCTGCTGGCAGTACTGACACAGTCAAGGCGGCCATCCCGGCCGCTGATGGCGCCGCTCGGTGCCTCGTGCTTCCTTGTTTTCGCGGTTCCCGAAAGACCCTTTGCGCAGACGCGGAGCCTCATCGGCGGCCACCTCGTATCATCGACGGTGGGACTGACTAGGCTCGCCATCGCGGGTCCGGAAGGTTGGGGCGATTCAAAGTTCGACTTCGCGCCTCAATCGAGAGGGCGACTTTTTGTGCCGGGCCAGCAGCTTTAGCGTGCGGAAAGCAGCAACCCACCAAATTGCAAAGAAAACGCACCCGAGGACGATAAGGTAAGAACGTAATGGCGGGGCCAAAGCGGCAAGGATTGGTGCAGCGATGAACTCGCCGTGCCCTGGGACAACGATGAAGCCAAGACCTAACGCCAAGGACAAAGCCCTCAAATGCAGCTTTATTTGCGCAGATGAAATTGCTAGCGTAGCCCCCCAAATACTTGCGAACAAAATTGCGCCATAAAAGAAAACATGTAGTTGTTCTATGCGCATTTCACCCTCCGCCGGCCGGGATCCAAGATCAAGTTTACGGGCACGTCATAGCTCACTTGCTATCTCACGCTGAAGCCCTTCAAGTTCATCCACAATGCGGATGAACTTTCTGCCGAACGCCGTCACCACATACTCGACACGCGGCGGAGACTCGTCATAGGACTGGCGTTCAAGGATGCCGAACTCCATGTTTCTTCGCAGGCATTCGTTGAGCACTTTCGTCGTCAGCCCCTCGACGCTGCGCACCATTTCGCCAGGCCGATTTATGCCGTTCGCCAAGAGTTGATAGACAGTCAAAGACCATTTGCAACCGTAGATGGTTTCGACCATGCGCGCGCTTCGCTCGGGAGCGGATTTCCTGGAAAATTTTTTGTCCTGGTGGTTCATCAACTTGCACCAATAAGTAAGTGGCACACCGATTTGTGCCCGCTTTTCAGCAGGCCGGCGAATTCCCTACGCTGTAGTCTCCTTACAACTACAGACGAAAGGTAATCTGATGGAAAATTTAGTACATCCCCTGGCCATGATCGTTGGCGGCTCCAGCGGCATGGGGCTTGCAACCGCAAAGCGCCTTCTGAATCGCGGGATCAAAACCGTGATTGTGGGCAAATCGCCCGACAAACTCGAAGCGGCAAAACGCGAGCTTTCTGGGTTTGGCGATGTTGAAACGCTCCAGGCAAACTTGTACGAAAAAGACGATGTGGCGCGCATCGTTGCTTTTGCCGAAAACCGCGACAATCTTGTCAAATATCTGGTGAACGCAGCCGGCTATTTCAAGCCTACGCCATTCCTCGAGCACGAACCCGGAGACTACGACACTTACCTCGATCTGAACCGCGCCATCTTTTTCATTTCCCAGGCCGTGGCCAGGAACATGGCTGCGAACGGTGGCGGTGCGATCGTGCATATCGGATCGATGTGGGCCAGACAAGCCATCAAGGCGACGCCTTCCTCTGCCTATTCGATGGCGAAAGCCGGGCTGCATGCGTTGACGCAGCATATGGCAATGGAACTGGCCGACCACAACATTCGCGTCAATGCGGTTGCGCCGGCAGTGGTCAAAACTCCCATTTACGAGGCATTCATTGCCCCGGAAAAAATCGACGAAACGCTTGCCACCTTCAACGGTTTCCATCCCATTGGACGCATTGGCACACCGGAAGATGTCGCCAATACCATCGACTTTCTGCTCAGCGACGATGCCAGTTGGGTGACCGGCGCGATCTGGGATGTCGACGGAGGTGTAATCGCCGGGCGCAACTAGCGGCACCGCCGGGATGCTTCCGGGGTGCTTTCATGTTGCACCCCGGCAGGTTCAGACTGGCCCCGTCGAAGCAGACTGAGGGATTGCGTCCCTGACGGAGGCTAGGCAAGGCGGTCGAGTTCGCCCAGCGCACTCAGTTTCGCCAAATCAGTAAAACCGCCGACAAATCGCTCGTTTATGAAAATCTGCGGCACGGTGCGAAATCCGGTCTGCGCTGTCAGGTTAGCTTCGATGTCAGGATCCGAGCCGAGGTCTATTTCTTCGTAGGCAAGTCCCTTTCTTTGCAACAGCTGCTTCGCCTGGGCGCAGTACGCACAGGATTTCTTTGTGTGAAGTCTGATAGTGGCCATGTTTTCCTCGTTTAAGTGGCAGTACACCAGGCCGCGACGTGCGGCCTTGTGTTTACTTCGCGCTTACGTTCTCCACCTCATACCAGGGCGTAGGGTTGATGGGGCAACGGTAACGGAAACCGTTTTCAGTAATGTTGACCTCGCTCGTGCCGGTCTTGCCCGGCTCCAGCGGAAACATGTCCAGAACCTTGTGCGTGGTGAAGTCCTGAATCTGGAAGCCAACCATCTTGTTGGTCTTGTTGGAGACAACAAAACGGTATTTACCGGGTTTGAGTCCGGCCAAAGTCTCCTCTGCGGAAAAGTAGCCGCCATACTGGTCGAGATGGATTGTGGTCACACCGTTCTGGGTGACCGGCGTGGCCGCGAATGTGAACGTGGATACCAGCAGGAGGCTGCCAGCCAGGACGGTGTTTAAAGTCTTTTTCATGATCTAAGGCTCCGAAAATTTCACGGTGAGATTACCGTGCAGACAGAATAAACAAATCTTCCGATACTATTAATGACGAATAGTCCGTATATTTTGATTATTCGTACTATTCGCCATGATCATGGATGCCCTAACCGACGTACTTCGGCTGCTTCGCCTGCGCACCAATATCTTCTTGCACTCCAGTTTCTGCGGTGTCTGGGCGGTGGATACGTCCGGGCAGAAAAAGGCGACCTTTCATGTAGTGGCGCATGGCGACTGCTGGCTGCACTTTGCAAGCGGTGAAACGCCTATCCCGCTTCAGGCTGGCGATCTTCTGGTGCTGCCCCGGGACAAGCCCCATCGAATTTCAAGTTTGGCCACGCCGCCCGGACCGGACGTTCCGCTCAACCGGCCCTCGGCGAATGATGGTTCGATCCATTCCACAGGCCTGATCTGCGGCTATTTCGAATTCGAATCGAGAGCGTGGAATCCGATCATCGAAGCGCTTCCCGAGGCTATCGTTCTGCGCAAGGCCGGGGACGCCAGTTCCAAATCCGTGGACACGCTCATCCGGCTGATGGTTGATGAAGCTGCTCAAGCGCAATCCGGCGGCGACGTAATGCTGGATCGACTGGGTGATGCCTTGTTCATCCTGGTGGTGCGCACGGTCATGCAGCGCACGTCACTCGACGGCGGCTATCTGACGGCGCTGGCGGACCGGAAACTTGGCCTGGCCTTTCGTGCCATGCATGCCGAACCGTTCCGACCCTGGACGCTGGGCACGCTGGGGCGTGCGGCGGGCATGTCGCGTTCCGCCTTCGCCAACCGCTTCCATCAGAAAGTCGGCATGACACCGCTGAATTATCTGACGCGCTGGCGCATGCAACTCGCGCGCGAATGGTTAAACGATCCCAGTCTCGCCATGATCGACATAGCAGAGCGCGTCGGCTACGCCAGTGAGGCCTCCTTCAGCCGGGCTTTTAAACGCGAGTTCGGCCTCACGCCGGGAACTAGCCGCAGCCTGTCGCGGCACAAAAGATGACAGCATGGTTACCTGAACTTGTAGGGGATACCGAGTCCCGCCATTTCATTTAGTCAGCAAAGCCTTCAGGAGCCTGTTCAGCACATGAAGTGCGCGTTCAGGTGATTGATCGAACTGTGCCCGAATGATTGCCCCGTCAACAGCCATGGCTACCGCCTGCGCATCGTCCACACGATGCCTTGAGGGTGGTAGCAAATGCCCTATGACCTCCGTCATTTCCTGCTTGTGGCGTCGCGAAATCTCCACGACTTCGGGCAAAACTGCGCCCAGCTCTCCAACACTGTTGATGAAGGCGCACCCACGAAAACCATCGTCGTTGAACCACTCGCTTAAGGCCGGCATGAGGGCATTCAAGTCATTACCATGACGATGCAGCGCATCGACAAACCATTCCATCCAGCGCCGATGCCGGTACTCCAGGAACTGGCGGATGAGGTCATTCTTGCTGGGGAAGTGTCGATAGAACGTAACTTTGGTGACACCTGATTCAGCGATCACCCGATCAATCCCTGTCGCGCGGATGCCATCGCGATAGAAGAGATCATGCGCGGTTAGCAGAATACGTTCGCGTGCGGGGAGCGTGGACGAGACGCGGGTCTTGTTTGTTTGCATTTTTTTGATTGTAGACAAGTCTGTCCACCAAAGGTAGAGTCACCGATGTAGACAACTCTGTCTACATCACTTTTGAGGATTGATTTGAATTATGGAAACCAAACCCCCGCTTCCCCCTTTTACACATGAAACCGCCATCCAGAAAGTGCGCATGGCTGAGGATGCCTGGAACACACGCGAGAT
>JAJXTJ010000005.1 GCA_021783895.1 Pseudomonadota bacterium
GCGAGATTCACGTTATTTTTCGCGCATTTCTCATGATGAATTCGTCGATGCCCTCAAAGATCTGAATTCGAGAGGGGTCGCTTATATCGTGAGTTACGATGGTCGCCGGGGAGACAAGACTTTCGGGGCGCTATTGCCTGCCTCGCTTGGGTTGACACGAGTTGAACTGGATGCGGGTCGTTCCAGTCAGTCAACTTTGCTTGGGCGTGATGAAGTTACATTTGAATCACTGTATCTCTCGCGCGATTTGACAAAAAGGCTTGCCAGCCTTGCCACTGGCTACAGTCGCCCAAATACGCAGCAGTACGTCTTGCTGGAGCAAAGCGCTCGTTATGCCTAAACTCCCCAAGGATTTTCTCGATCTCTGCCATTCAGTCACTGCAAAACGTCCCAAGACTGTTATTGATCACATACTGAAATATGGGTACATCACAACGCAGGAATTGAAAGAGGTGTATGGATATAACCACCCACCTAGGGCTGTTCGTGATGTGCGAGAGCATGGCATTTCGATTGAGACCTACAGTGTCACGGGGTCCGATGGTCGAAAAATTGCGGCATATCGTTTTGGCAACACTAAAGTTGAACGATTTAGAAAACTGTCAGGCCGAACGGGCCTTTCCAAGAAAATAAAAGATTCGCTGGTTGAGAAGTATGGCTGCAAGTGTTCTATTTATCTCGAAGAAGTGAGTGAACGTGGCTTACAAATTGATCACCGGGTTCCATATGAAGTGGGCGGTGATGGTGACGCAGAAGAACTCAATCCAGATGACTTCATGTTGCTCTCTGGTTCAGCAAACAGAGCAAAATCATGGTCTTGTGAGCATTGTGAGAACTGGAATAGCGTCAAGGACAGAACGGTTTGCCTGACGTGTTATTGGGCTTACCCAGAAAATTATTCCCATATTGCTATGCGTCAAATTCGACGGATTGACCTTGTATGGCAAGGTGATGAAATTAGCGTCTATGAAAAGTTGAAAGCAGAGGCTCATTCGCTTGAAAAAGAAATCCCCTCGTTCGTCAAAGAAATCCTTGAAAGAGAGATGCGCCGAAAGCGCACTTGACCAATTGACTTTGAAGAAGACTGAACTATGAGCCGCATCGGAACAACGTTTACCGCGCTCAAAGCGCAAAACAAAAAAGCCCTGATCCCCTTCATTACCGCAGGCGATCCCGGGCCGGACAAAACCGTTCCGCTGATGCACCGTCTGGTGGAGGCGGGGGCGAACATCATTGAGCTGGGGGTGCCTTTTTCCGACCCGATGGCGGATGGCCCGACCATCCAGCGTGCGTCCGAGCGGGCGCTCAAGCATGGCGTCAGTCTTCGCGACGTGCTCGGCATGGTGGTCGAGTTCCGCAAGAAGGATACGGTTACTCCGGTGGTGCTGATGGGTTACGCCAATCCGATCGAGGCGATGGGGCATGAGCCGTTTGCAGCCGCTGCGGCAGCGGCCGGCGTGGATGGCGTTCTGGCGGTGGACTATCCACCGGAGGAAAGCGCTTCGTTCGTGGAACAACTTGGCCGCCATGGCATCGATCCGATCTACCTGCTGTCGCCGACCACGCCGGAAGCGCGCATGGCGCAGGTCGGCAAATTGGCACGCGGCTTCATCTATTACGTTTCGCTCAAGGGAGTGACGGGTGCGGCTACCCTCGACACCGCCGAGGTGGCGAGGAAAATCCCGCAGATCCGGGCAGCCGCCAGCCTGCCCGTGGGCATCGGTTTCGGCATTCGGGATGGTCAGACGGCAAGAACCATGTCGCAACTGGCCGATGCGGTGGTGATCGGCAGCCGCATCGTGGAGGAAATCGAGAATTCGACGGACGAATCGTTGCTGGATAATGTTTACAACCTGGTTAAGAGCTTCCGGGACGCCATGGATGGCAAATGATGCAGACCTGTAGGGTGGGCACAAAAAAACTGTGCCTCCCTACCAGTCTGACTACTACCGAAGGAAAAGACAATGAGCTGGTTCCAGAAACTGTTACCCCCCAAAATCAAGCGCAAGGTAGAAGGCACCAAGAAAAGCATGCCCGAGGGCTTGTGGAGCAAATGCCCTTCCTGCGAGGCGGTGCTGTACCGCGCCGACCTGGAAAAGAACATGGAGGTGTGTCCAAAGTGCGGCTATCACAACCGCCTGTCGGCACGGGCACGGCTCGATTCGCTGCTTGATCCTGAAGGCCGTTACGAAATCGGCGCGGAACTGCAGCCGGTGGATTTTCTCAAATTCAAGGACAGCAAGCGCTATACCGACCGTCTGACTGAAGTGCAGCGCGATACCAGCGAATCTGATGCACTGGTGGTGATGCAGGGCAGCATTAAAACCATGCCCCTGGTGGTGGCGGCATTCGAGTTCAAGTTCATGGGCGGCTCGATGGGTTCGGTGGTGGGCGAACGCTTCGTACGTGGTGTTCAGGTTTGTGTCGAGCAGAACTTGCCGTTCGTGTGCTTTGCCGCCAGCGGTGGTGCGCGCATGCAGGAAGGCTTGGCCGCGCTGATGCAGATGGCCAAGACCAGCGCCGCACTGACCCAGCTTGCCAAAGCCAGACTACCCTTCATCTCGGTGCTGACCGATCCCACCATGGGCGGCGTTTCCGCCAGCTTCGCCATGCTCGGCGATACTATCATTGCCGAACCCAATGCCCTGATCGGTTTCGCCGGCCCGCGCGTGATCGAGCAGACGGTGCGAGAAACCTTGCCGGAAGGCTTCCAGCGTTCCGAATTCCTGCTGGAGCACGGCGCTATCGACATGATCGTGGACCGGCGCGAACTGCGCGATCGGATGGCCAACCTGATTGCCATGATGATGCGGCTGCCTGCGGCGACGGCTTGAAATTTCGTAGGTTGGGCTCCCCGAGCACAACATGATGGCAATCTGCATGACTTCAAATGACATCGGGCACGGCGTACCCGGCCTACACAACCTGGCCGAGTGGCTGGGCTATCTAGAGCAACTACACCCCAAAGCCATCGATCTCAGCCTTGATCGGGTCACCGAGGTCAGGCATCGGCTCAACCTGAGTATTTCATTCCCCATCATCACGGTCGCCGGCACCAATGGCAAAGGCTCGACCTGCGCCATGCTGGAGGCGGTTTTGCTGGCCGCGGGCTACCGTGTTGGCCTGTACACTTCGCCGCACCTGTTGCGCTATAACGAGCGGGTTCGGATTGATGGCTTCGATGCGAGCGATGAAGCCTTGTGCGAGGCATTTGCCGCCGTCGAGCAGGCGCGCGGAAAAGTATCGCTGACCTATTTCGAGTTCGGTACTTTGGCTGCGGTATGGCTGTTTGCCCGCGCCGGCCTGGATGCGATGATACTCGAGGTTGGCTTGGGAGGCAGGCTGGACGCGGTTAATGCTTTCGACGCCGACTGCGCGGTGCTGACCAGCGTGGATTTCGACCACATGGATTATCTCGGTGACAGCCGCTTGGCGATTGGTTATGAAAAGGCCGGAATTTTCCGCGCCGGCAAGCCGGCTGTTTGCGGCGAGTTTGACGTGCCATACAGCGTATTGGCCCATGCCGGGAAAATCGGTGCGGAACTGCGGCGGATCGGCCCCGATTTCGGCTATGACAGCCTGGAACCGAACCAGTGGCGTTTTACCAGCAGGGACGGGCTGCGCCTGTCGCTGCCCTATCCCGCCATGCGCGGCGCCTATCAGCTGGGCAATGCCTCGACCTGCCTGGCCGCGCTGGAGCAGCTCAGGGCACGGCTGCCAGTGGCTAGCGACGACATCCGGCGCGGCTTGCTGGGGGCGGTAGTGCCGGGCCGTTTCCAGGTGTTGCCGGGGCAGCCGCAGCGGGTTTTCGATGTGGCGCACAATCCCCATGCGGCCAGGGCGCTGGCCGAAAACCTTCGTGCCATGCCGCCGACGGGGAAGGTCATCGCCGTTTTCGCCATGTTGCGCGACAAGGATATCGCCGGAGTCGTGCGGGCGATGAAGGAGCAGGTGGACCTGTGGCTGGTCGCCGGGATCGGCCAGCCGCGCGGTGCAAGCGCCGGGGAGATGCTGCGGGTCCTGGAACAGGAAGGCTGGTCTCAACGTGCCGAGGCGTTCCCGTCGGTGGCGGAAGCTTATCGTCATGCCTGTGCCAAGGCGACCGAAGATGATAAAATCCTTGTTTTTGGTTCTTTTTATACCGTCGCGGAAGCGATGCGATCAAAACAAGCGCCTTTCACGTTTGCCCCCTCTCCCGCTCGCGGGAGAGGGTTGGGGAGAGGGAAGCCCCGTTAACCAAGGAATGACAGATTTATGGCGAATCATGCGATGAGCGATGAGGAAGCCCAGCTCAGGCGGCGGGCAAGACGGCGCCTGATCGGGGCGGTTACCCTGGTTACGGTGATGGTGGTTGCCTTGCCCATGTTGCTGGACGGCGAGTCCAGACAGTCCGGCCAGGATATCGCCATCAACATCCCCTCACCGGGCACGAGCGGGGACTTTGCTTCCAGTGCCGTGACCGCACCCGTGCAACCGAAGTCGGTCCCTGCTATTCCTCATCCGCAAGCAGAGAAGGCTGTGCAGGCGCAGGCCTCAGCCGAAACGCAAACCCCGCAAGTTGCGCTCCCTATCCCGCCCGCCAAGGTCGAAGAGCCCGTCAAGGCGCCTGCTACAGCGGCTTCCGCCGAGTCGGCCCCGGCGGTCAAGGCGCCCGCTTCCCAGTCGAAACACAAGGACGAGAAATCCGCTGCAGTTACCCCCAGGCAGGAAGGTGTGCCATACGCGATCCAGCTGGGCGCGTTCGCCAACCCGGCTAACGCCAAAGAGCGCCAGTCCAGGCTGACGGCGCTGAAGGTCAAGTTTTATACGGAAAAGGTGAAAACGTCGAGCGGCGACAAACTGCGCCTGCGCGCCGGCCCGTATGCCACCCGCCAGGAAGCAGAGCGGGTGCAGGCGAAACTGAAGGCTGCCGGTATCCAGGATGGCGTGGTTGCTGAGAAGAAGTGAGGGGTGAGGCGTGAGGGGTGAGGAGGAAATTCAAAAGCGGTGCGGTGGTGGATTGCTTTTCCGCCTCACCCCTCACCGTCTCACGCCTCTCGGTACTGAAAAATGATGTTTTTCGATTACACGGTGCTGGCGATTGTCGGCATCTCCATCCTCCTTGGCGTGTTGCGGGGGCTGGTGCGCGAAGTGCTCAACCTGCTGGCGTGGGTGGCGGCATTCTGGGTGGCCAACGCCTATACGGGGGAAATCGCGCCATTGCTGCCAGCGGCGATACCGACCGAGTCGGTGCGCTTTGTCGCCGCTTTTGTCCTGCTGTTTGTCGGGGCACTGTTGCTGATGAGCCTGGTGACGATTGTTCTGGCGGAACTGGTGAAAACCCTGAAACTTGGCGCCTTCGACAAAGGTCTGGGCGCGCTGTTCGGTGTGCTGCGGGGGGGGCTGATCGTCCTCACGCTGGTGTTGCTGGCGGGGATGACCGGCCTGCCGCGCCAGAAGTTTTGGCGCGATGCCATGTTCAGTGCGCCGTTGGAGGCATTCGCGGTGGATGTGAAGCCGTGGCTGCCTGACGATTTTTCAAAACGAATCAGCTACGAGTGATCGAACCATGTGCGGAATTTTAGGAATAGTGGCGAAAAGCCCGGTCAACCAGCTGCTTTACGACGGCCTGCAAGTCCTGCAGCACCGCGGTCAGGATGCTGCGGGGATAGTCACCGGCGAGGGGAATACCTTCCACATGCACAAGGACAACGGCCTGGTGCGAGATGTGTTTCGCACCCGCGACATGCGCAATCTGCTCGGCAACATGGGGATCGCCCATGTACGCTACCCCACGGCGGGGTGCGCTTCCTCCTCCGCCGAGGCGCAGCCGTTTTACGTCAATTCGCCGTTCGGCATCGTCCTCGGCCACAACGGCAATCTCACCAACACCGAGCAACTGCAGGAAGACCTGTTCCGCCAGGATCTGCGCCACGTCAACACCAGCTCCGATTCCGAGGTTCTGCTCAACGTGCTGGCGCACGAATTGCAGGAAAATGTCACCAATCACCGGCTCGATCCCGCCGCAGTCTTTGCCGCAGTGGCAGGGGTGCATCGGCGCTGCCGTGGCGCCTATGCGGTGGTGGCGTTGATTGCCGGCTACGGTCTGACCGCCTTCCGCGACCCCTACGGCATCCGTCCGCTGGTGATCGGCTATTGTGATACCGAGCTGGGGCGCGAATATCTGGTTGCGTCGGAATCCGTTGCGCTCGATGTGCTGGGTTTCAAACTGTTGCGCGACGTGGCGCCTGGCGAGGCGATTCTGGTCGATGTGGAGGGCAATTTCCATAGCCAGCAGTGTGCCGCTAACGCTTCACTCAATCCGTGTATTTTCGAATACGTTTACCTGGCGCGACCGGATTCGGTGATTGACGGTGTTTCAGTCTACGAAAGCCGGTTGCGTATGGGCGAGAGCCTGGCCGAGAAAATTCGTACCGACTTCGGCCACCTGAAAATCGACGTGGTGATTCCGATCCCCGATACCAGCCGCCCCAGCGCACTGCAACTGGCGAACGCGCTGGGAGTGCCCTACCGCGAGGGCTTCATCAAAAACCGTTATATCGGTCGCACCTTCATCATGCCGGGCCAAGCGATGCGCACGAAGTCGGTGCGCCAGAAGCTCAACGCCATCGGCATAGAATTCCAGGGCAAGAACGTGCTGCTGGTCGACGATTCCATCGTGCGCGGCACCACCAGCCAGCAGATCGTGCAGATGGCGCGGGAAGCTGGCGCCGCCCAGGTCTTCTTTGCCTCGGCCGCGCCGCCGGTGCGTTACCCCAATGTCTACGGCATCGACATGCCGACGCTCCAGGAACTGCTCGCCACCGGTCGCAGCGATCAAGAGATCGCCCGCGAGATCGGCGCCGATGCGCTGATCTACCAGAATCTTGATGCGCTGGAGCGCGCCGTGGGGATGCTCAATCCGGCGATCACCTGTTTCGATACCTCCTGCTTCGATGGTCGTTACATCACCGGCGACATCACCCCGGAATATCTGGCCAAAATCGAGCATGCACGCAACAGTCCGCGTCCTTCGAGCGACTCTTCATCAAGCAAGCAACTGGATCTGAACCTGGCGAGGGAAGAATGAACGAACAAGACTACCAGATGGAAACCCTGGCGGTGCGCTCCGGCATCGAGCGCAGCCAGTTCAACGAGCACTCCGAGGCGCTCTATCTGACCTCCAGCTTTGTGTTCAAAAACGCGGCCGAAGCGGCTGCGCGTTTTTCCGGCCAGACGCCGGGGAATATCTATGCGCGCTTCACCAACCCCACCGTCACCGCCTTCCAGGAGCGCCTGGCCGTGCTGGAAGGGGCGGAATGCTGCGTCGCCACCGCTTCCGGCATGTCTGCGATTTTGTCCACCGTGATGGGGCTGCTCTCCGCCGGCGACCACATCGTCTCCTCGCGCAGCCTGTTCGGCGCCTCCGTGCAGCTGTTCGGCAACATCATGAAGCGCTTCGGTGTCGAAACCACTTTCGTTTCGCAGACTGACGTGGCGACCTGGTGCGCTGCGGTACGACCGAATACCAAGCTGCTGTTCGCCGAAACGCCTTCCAATCCGCTCACCGAAATTTGCGACATCGCCGCCCTGAGCCAGGTTGCCAAACAGGCCGGCGCTTTGCTTGCGGTAGACAACTGCTTTTGCACTCCGATCCTGCAACGACCGCTGGACTTGGGCGCCGATCTCGTCATTCACTCCGCCACCAAATACCTGGACGGCCAGGGCAGGGTGCTGGGCGGTGCGGTGCTGGGCCGCAAGGAAGTCATCGACCCGGTGTTTGCTTTTTTGCGCACCGCCGGGCCGACCTTGAGCGCTTTCAATGCCTGGATCTTCCTGAAGGGGCTGGAAACGCTCAAGCTGAGGATGGATGCGCATTCCCGTGGCGCTATGGAACTCGCGCTGTGGCTGGAACAGCAGCCGCAGGTGGAACGGGTCTTTTATCCGGGCCTGCCTTCGCACCCGCAGTATGCGCTGGCCAAGCAGCAGCAGAAGACCGGCGGCGGCATCGTCGCGTTCGAGGTCAAGGGCGGCAAGGACGCCGCCTGGCGCGTGGTGGACGCGACTCGCATGATCTCGATCACCGCCAACCTGGGCGACACCAAGACCACCATTACCCATCCTGCGTCCACCACGCACTGCCGGATCACTCCCGAGCAGCGTGTCGCGGCGGGGATAGGCGACGGTCTGCTGCGGGTAGCAGTCGGGCTGGAAGCCGTGTCCGATATCCAGGCCGATCTCGCGCGCGGCTGGAAATAGCCAACTCATGTCCTTCGAACTGCCGATTGGGCGTATCGTCCAGCCAAACATCCTGACTTGCCAGCCGGAGGTGTCCGTTTCCGAGGCGGCGCGGCGCATGTATGCGGTGCGCCGCAGTTCGATCCTGGTGATGGATGGAGGCAAGGCGGTGGGAATCTGGACCGAGCGTGATGCGCTGGCGATTGATTTTTCCGACCCCGCAGCTTTCGAGAGACCGATTGCAGAGGTGATGAATGCGCCGGTCAAGACCCTGAATCACCAGTGCTCTCTGGGTGAGGCTGCGATGCGCTTCCGTGAGGAAGGGCTGCGGCACTTCCTGGTGGTGGACGATTCGAGCCGCCCTCTCGGGGTGATCACCCAGACCGACGTAATACAGAATCAGGGTATCGAGTACTTTGTCCATTTGCTCGAAGTAAAAACCATTGTCAAATCGGCGCTCTCGGTGATCTCCGGCACACTGTCTCTGGGCGATGCCGCGCGCAGGATGCGCGAGTTGCGTCTGGATGCGCTGGTGGTGGAAGGGAAAGACGGCGCTTTGGGCATCATCACCGAACGGGACGTGCTCCGTTACGTCAGCGATCGCCAGCCCCACGCCGAAGTCTGGGAAGTCGCGAGCAAGCCGCTGATCACGGTGCCTGAAAACAGCAGTCTGTACCACGCGCGCAATGTTTTTTCCGAAAACCATATCCGCCACCTCGGCGTGACCGGCAAGAACGGCGACCTCCTCGGCGTCATCGCCTATTCCGACATCCTGGCGAGCATCGAGCATAGCTATGTGCGCGAGTTGCAGTGCATGCTGGAAGAACGCGAGGAACGCCTGAATTTATCGAACCGGCACTTGCGTCTGGCGGAAAAGGTCTTCGAAACCACCTTCGAAGGCATCATGATAACCGACGCCCACTCGGTGATCGAATCCATCAATCCCGCCTTTACCAAGATTACCGGCTATAAACTGCACGAAGTGCTGGGAAAGAAGCCAAGCGTCCTGAGTTCAGGCCGGCATGGCCCGGAGTATTACCGGGATATGCACCAGGAACTGGCGGAGAAAGGCTGCTGGCAGGGCGAGATATGGAACCGCAGAAAAAATGGCGAAATCTACCCTGAATGGCTCTCGATAGGCACGGTGAAAAACCAGGATGGGCAGGTCTCCAACTATGTCGCGATCTTCTCCGACATCACCGAGCGCAAGGCCTCGGATGACCATGCTCGCCACCTCGCCCATCATGACGCGCTGACCAATCTGCCCAATCGCATGCTGCTGATGGAACGGCTCAGCCATGCTCTCGCCCATGCCCACCGCAATGACCGGATGGTTGCGGTGATGTTTCTCGACCTTGATCGCTTCAAGAATATCAACGACACTCTCGGCCATACGATCGGCGACCAGTTGCTGAAAAGCGTGGCGGAACGTCTCTCCAAATGCATGCGCGAGGACGATACCGTGGCGCGACTGGGCGGCGACGAGTTCGTGATCATCCTGGAAGAGGTGTCCAGCATCCGGGACGTGGCCGGTGTGGCGCAGAAGCTGATCAACGTCCTGGAACGGCCAGTGGTGCTGGAGCGACAGGAGATGTTCGTCACCACCAGTATCGGCATCAGCGTTTATCCCGACGACGGCAGCAGCGCCGATGTTTTGATCAAGCACGCCGATACGGCCATGTATCGCGCCAAGGAACAGGGCCGCAACAACTGTCAATTCTACACGGAGGACATGAATGAACGCGCCACCGAGCGGCTGACCATCGAGAACAGCCTGCGCCACGCGCTGGAGCGCAACGAATTCCTGCTCTACTACCAGCCTCAGGTGGACCTCCGAACTCGCCGTATCACCGGCATGGAGGCGTTGTTGCGCTGGCAGCATCCGGATTTCGGGCTGATTTTGCCGTCCCGCTTCATCCCCATTGCCGAAGAAACCGGCTTGATCGTTTTCATCGGCGAATGGGCGCTGCGCGCCGCCTGCTTTCAGAACAAGGCCTGGCAGGATGCCGGCATGCCATGCCTGCATGTGGCGGTGAACCTGTCCGCACGCCAGTTCAAGCAGTCCAACCTGGTTGACGTAGTGAGCCAGGCATTGGCTGACAGCGGGCTGGAGCCGCGCTACCTCGAACTTGAAATCACCGAAAGCATCGCCATGGAATATGCCGATGGAACTATCGCCAGGCTGAACGAGCTGAAAGCGATGGGCCTGACGATTTCCATGGATGATTTTGGCACCGGTCATTCCTCGCTCAGCTATTTAAAACGTTTCCCGATCGATACGCTGAAAATCGACCAGTCGTTCGTTCAGAATGTGCTGCTGGATTCGCAGGACGCAGCGATTGCGACGGCGATCACCACCATGGCGCGCATCCTGAAAATGAGGGTGGTGACGGAAGGCGTTGAAACCCAGGAACAGATAGTCTTTTTGCGTGATCAAGAGCGCGACGAAGTGCAGGGCTACTATTTCAGCCACCCGCTGCCGGCAGACGCTTTTGCCCTACTGCTGCGGAGCAATCTACCCTTCGGTTAAGTGTCAGGGCTTTGTGCGCTGCACGCATTAATTATCGAGCCTCAAAAGGTCATAAACCACCGGCTTTAGCCGGTGAAGTTGACTTGCACGGTTTTGATTCATGCGCGTTTAGCCGGGTGCGGTTTTGATGACTTTAGCCATCAGCATCCCGGCTGCGTCAACCCACCTACTTTCAGTAGGTGGTAGTTTAGTTGATGGTGGCTTGGCGCATCTACTATCTGAACAAGCTCGGTCGCGAAGTGCCGCAATCTCCTTGTACGGTGTATTTCGGGGAAGCTGACTGGAAAGCGCTGATGGTATTCACCACGAGCAACCTGTTCCTCCCGCCCAGCCGCCGACCTTGCGTGAAGCCATCCACCGTGTTGCCGGTCTCGGCGGGTTTCTCGGACGCAAAAGTGACGGCGAGCCAGGAACGCAAATCCTGTGGATCGGTTTGCAGCGTCTGGATGACATCGTTGCCATGTGGCGCGTAATGACCAATGCGACACAAACGCCCGTGTCCAGCAGGGTCGATTCTGGGTAAAGATCAGGGCCTTGCCGGGGGCAACCCGGCGGCTGGTCGTTTTCTTTGAACGGCCAACCGCCCCACTCCGCCGCCTTTCGCTATGCTACGGATTCCCTGCGTTGCTCGCCAAGTCGGGCGTTGCCCCACAAGGGGGGGCCGACTGCCTATGCGCTCTTGCCCTACGCAATCCGTAGGGGAGTGCAGGGAAAGTGGATGAAAGATCGTATGCGGAACTCGCGCTGTGCGCTCAAACATTAGTCCTCGCAGAAATCCCCCGACTTGGCTGCGCTACTCGGCGGCGAATCAAGGGGAATCCAACACCAAGCAACCCATTTCCATCCTAATAACCTTCCCCTTGAAGGCATGGGGCAAAACTACGTTCTACGAACGTGGTTTGTTTACTACTAATGAATAATTTTTCACCTATAGTTTCAGAGAGACGATTACTTTAGTTAAAGGGGGCGGGAGAGCGAAGAAGGAAGAGCTAGAATGATG
>JAJXTJ010000385.1 GCA_021783895.1 Pseudomonadota bacterium
TTTTACTTTTTCACCCGTGTCCACGCGTTTTGCTTCCACAGTCCAGATGGCGTCTTCCGTCGACCAGGATGACTTGAGCACCCTGATGCCAAAACGGATTTTCTTGTCGATGCCATTTTCCACTGCGGTTTCGCGAATGTACTCGCGGATCGACGGGCCGTCGGCGATGGCCTTGGGATTGGTCCAGGGCTTGAAGTTGTAGCCCAGCGTGTACATATCTGAATCCGAGCGCATGCCCGGGTAGCGGAACAGATCCCAAGTGCCGCCAATGGCATTGCGGCCCTCGAGGATGGCGTAGCTTTTGCCGGGGCATTGATTCTGCAGGTGCCAGGCAGCACCAATGCCGGAGAGCCCAGCGCCAACGATCAGCACATCAAGGTGTTCAGATGTCATGGTGTATACCTGCTCAGAAAAATTGAAGAAATTCGATACTCACGCCTTGCACATGCCGCTCACGTCACCACTGCGGCCACGGCGTCGCGGTTTTTGAACTCCGCCACCAGCTGCCCGTCCTCACCAAAAAGTTTTTCGCGCCAAGTGCGCTCCAGCGCCCGGGTGTCATGCTTTTTAGGATGAAAGCCCTTGCGCCCGAACAGCGGCATTCTCGGCAGGATGCGGGTAACGAAACCCTCGCGCCCGAACAGCATCTTCAGACCCTGCACATTATCCCGCAGGTTGCCGAGCTGGCCTTCCTTCGCGACCATCCAGCCCCAACTGACGGCCAGCGTTGGCAGCAGCACTGCCGTGGAGACCGCAAATGCCAGCAACCGCTCGCGCTGACTGTTGCCGATGAGCTCGTACACGTCATAAGCGACGGACTTGTGCTCCAGTTCTTCCAGCGCGTGCCACTGCCAGATCTTGATCATTTCCGAATCAACCAGGCCGCGAAATTGCTCGTCGTTCAGCAACTGCTCAGCGAGCAGCGCGGTGAAGTGTTCCATGAAGGTGGTCGCGGCAAGCTGGGTGCTCTGCGGCATCCGCTCAAGGAGCGCAAGCCCCATCCGCACGGTTTTCTCCGGTATCGACATATCAATACCGCGCGCGGCGAACATATCGTTCAACCGCTCGTGCTCACGGCTGTGAATCGCCTCCTGGCCCATGAAACCGGAGATTTCCGCTTTCAGTTTTTCGTCCGTAACTCGCTCACGGAAATTCCGCACCGACTCCATGAAGAAGTGCTCGCCCGGCGGAAAGAAGCCAGAGAGCATTGCAAAGAAGATCGTTGCGGTGGCGTTGTCGCCAAAAAAATAGTGTGGCGAGCCTTCCGGCATGGTGAAGTTCATCTGCCGCGGCGGAATACCAACGGCAGCGCCGGTCAGCTTGCGCTCGCGGGGTACGACAGCAACGGAGTTCATATTGGCCTCTCCTCGGGGTTTCACTGAAAGTCAGGCGGGTTGTGGCGCCGGTTTACCGTCCGGCGCCTGTTCGCACCAGCGCCGGCGCCTTGCTGAATTGATAGTGATCCATGGGCAAGTGCTTCGCGCGCCAGAGCATTTCGACGGAAGTGGAAGGCCGCAGCATCGGCGCATCACCATGCCTGTCGAAGTAATAACTGTTCGAAGACGCGCAGTTGTGGTTCAGAAACACCGTGCTCTGCTGGCGGTGCTGGATGTTCGCGAAATAGCGATCGTGCGCATCCTGCCGCACTTCAACGCAGGTTGCCTTGCGCTTGAGCGCCTCGGCAATGCAGCGTACCGCATGGATTGAATTGCCCTCGACCACCTTGAAATAAGACGTGCCGATAAATGAATAGGGGCCAAGCATGATGTAGAAATTCGGATAGCCTGGAACTGTGAGGCCTTCGTAGGCCTGATATCTGTTTTCTTCCCAAAACGTGCCGAGCTCCTGGCCTTCGCGCCCAACCACCTCGTAGGAAGGCAGATTTCCTTTCTCGAAAACCCGATAGCCGGTTGCCAGAATCAGCACGTCGATCTCGCGTTCTGTGCCGTCCTTAGTGCGTATGCCCTTGGGGGTGATCCGCTCGATGGGCGTGGTGACAAGCTCGGTGTTCTTGCGCGCGAACGTTTGAAAATACACGTTCGAGAACGTTGGCCGCTTGCAGCCAAACCCGTATTTCGGTGCCAGCTTTTCCCACAGATCAGGGCGATCGGGCAGTTGCGCACGCATGTTGTTGAGGCCGGCTTTTTCGCACATCTCCACCAACCATGGCGCCTGCCGGTAGTAGATGGCAGCGACTACCATCAATGCCTCGCTGATCGCGTCCGTTCCCATTCGCACGGTTTTTTGCGCCGCCGGCAGCAGGCGGAAGACCGTCTTCAGCCAAGCCGGCAACACCCGGTCCGGCTTTTTCAATACCCAGATCGGTGTCCGCTGATAAACATCAAGGCGTTTCGCCAGCGGCGCAATTTCGGGAATTACCTGCACGGCGGTGGCGCCCGTGCCAATGATGGCGATCCGCTTTCCTTTGAGGTTGATCTTGCTGTCCCAGTGCCCCGTATGGATGATTTTCCCTTGAAAATCGCCAAGGCCCTCAATGTCCGGCATTTTCGGCGAGATCAAGCCGCCGGTTGCTGAAATCAGTTGCCGTGCCGTGATCTCCTTGCCGCCATCGATCGTGATGCGCCAAAAATGCTTGGCTTCATCAAATA
>JAJXTJ010000386.1 GCA_021783895.1 Pseudomonadota bacterium
CATCCATGATGGTGCTGCCCTGCTCGACCGTTAGCTGTTTGCCGTCTATTTCGATGTTTAGCATATTTTTTAGTGATCAGCCGTCAGCTATCAGCTTTCAGCTTTCAAATCCCTCATTCTTCCGCTTCTCGGCTGACAGCTGACCGCTGATAGCTCTCTTTCATACCATGCACTTCTTGTGCTGGATGTGGTACTCGAATTCGTTGCGGAAATGCTTGAGCATACCCTGCACCGGCATCGCAGCAGCGTCGCCCAGCGCGCAGATGGTGCGGCCCATGATGTTGCCGGCCACCGAGTCGAGCAGGTCGAGATCTTCCGTCCGTCCCTGGCCGTGCTCGATGCGGTGAATAACGCGGTACAGCCATCCGGTGCCCTCGCGGCAGGGCGTGCACTGGCCGCAGGACTCTTCGAAATAGAAGTAGGACAGGCGCTCCAGCGCGCGCACCATGCACACCGTGTCGTCCATCACGATCACCGAGCCCGCGCCGAGGTAGGAGCCGGCCTTGGCGATGGCATCGTAGTCCATGGTCAGGTCCATCATGATCTCACCCGGCAGCACCGGCACCGAGGAGCCGCCGGGAATCACCGCTTTCAGCTTGCGCCCGTTCTTCACACCGCCCGCCATTGCCAGCAATTCGCTGAATGGCGTGCCCATCCCGATCTCGAAATTGCCGGGGTTGTTGACGTGGCCGGAAACCGAAAAAATCTTGGTGCCGCCATTGTTCGGTTTGCCCAGTTCGAGGAATTTCTGGCCGCCATGCTTGATAATGTAGGGAATCGAGGCCAGGGTCTCGGTGTTGTTGATCGTGGTCGGCTTGCCGTAGAGGCCGAAGCTCGCCGGGAACGGCGGCTTGAAGCGCGGCTGGCCTTTCTTGCCCTCGATCGATTCGAGCAACGCGGTTTCCTCGCCGCACACATAGGCGCCGTAACCGTGGTGAGCGTGGATATCGAAGTCCCAGCCGGAACCGAGAATGTTCTTGCCGAGCAGGCCGGCGGCGCGCGCCTCGTCCAGGGCCTCTTCAAAACGCTCGTATTCCGCCCAGATCTCGCCGTGGATGTAGTTGTAGCCCGCCTTCGCGCCCAGGGTGTAGCCGCCGATGATCATGCCCTCGATCAGCTCGTGCGGATTGAGGCGAAGAATGTCTCTATCCTTGAAAGTGCCCGGTTCGCCCTCGTCGCTGTTGCACACCAGATACTTGTCGCCGGGGTAGTTCTTCGGCATAAAGCTCCACTTCAGGCCAGTGGGGAAGCCTGCACCGCCGCGGCCGCGCAAGGCGGACAGCTTGACCTGCTCGATGATCGCCTCAGGCGACATTTTTTCAGCCAGCACCTTTTTCAGTGCATCGTAGCCGCCGACGGCCAGATAATTCGCCAGTTTCCAGGATTCCGGCAGGTGAATGGAGTGGAAAATTACTTTATCGTTCATGGCTACTCCAGCCCCGCCAAGATGCGGTCGGCCTCTTCGGGCGTCAGCCTGGCGCACATCCGAACATTGTTGACGAGGGCGACCGGGCCGTCGCCGCAGGCACCCATGCACTCGCCTTCCTTGAGGGTGAACTTGCCGTCCGGGGTAGTTTCGCCGAAGCCGATGCCGAGTTTCCGTTGCAGGTGCTCGACCGCTGATTCCGCACCCATCAGGGTGCAGGGCAGGTTGGTGCAGACCGTGATCTTGTACTTGCCGACCGGTTGCAGGTTGTACATGTTGTAGAAAGTCGCCACTTCCTGCACCGCGATCGGCGGCATCTCCAGATAATTGGCGACGAACTCGATGGTTTCCGGCGCAAGCCAGCCCTTTTCGTCCTGAGCGATGCGTAGCGCAGCCATCACCGCAGACTGCTTGCGCTCGGGTGGATACTTGGCGATCTCACGGTTAATCCTTGTTAACGACTCAGGCAATAACATCAGCGGTCGATCTCCCCGAATACGATATCGAACGTGCCCATCAGCGCCACCACGTCGGCAATCATGTGGCCGCGCGCCATTTCGTCCATCGCCGACATGTGGGCGAAACCTGGAGCGCGGATCTTGAGACGGTAGGGCTTGTTGGCGCCGTCGGATACCATGTAGATGCCGAACTCGCCCTTGGGATGCTCCACTGCCGCATAGCACTCCCCCTCGGGCACATGCATGCCTTCGGTGAACAGCTTGAAGTGGTGGATCAGCTCTTCCATGTTCTCCTTCATCGATACGCGCGTCGGCGGGGCGAATTTGTGGTTGTCGGTCATCACCGGGCCCGGGTTGGCGCGCAGCCAGTCCACGCACTGCCGGATGATGCGGTTGCTTTGCCGCATCTCCTCGACGCGCACCAGGTAGCGGTCATAGGAATCCCCGGTCTTGCCGACCGGGATGTCGAAATCGATGCGGTCATAGACTTCATAGGGCTGCTTCTTGCGCAGATCCCATTCGATCCCCGAGCCGCGCAGCATCGGGCCGGAGAAGCCCAGCGCCAATGCGCGTTCAGGCGTGACCACGCCGATGCCGACGGTGCGCTGTTTCCAGATGCGGTTGTCGGTCAGCAGGGTCTCGTATTCATCGACACACTTGGGGAAACGCTTGGTGAAATCCTCGAGAAAATCGAGCAGCGA
>JAJXTJ010000006.1 GCA_021783895.1 Pseudomonadota bacterium
GGCTTCGGCAATGGGCGACAGCATCAGGCGCAGCCCCTCACCCGGCTGCGCCAGCCAATCGAGCAGCGGGCGAATCGGGGCGACCTCGGGCACGTGGTTGCGGCCGCTCTGCTCGCAGGCCGAGACCACCACGCCCTGCCAGTGGGCCACGCGCTTTTCCGCCCGCTCGCCGGACAGCCGCACCACGCTGCGCTCGCTCGCCAGCGGCTGGATATTGCCGATGCCCAGCTCCACCGCTTTTTGCAGGGTGAAATCCATTTTTTCCCCGGCGGAAATCGCCTGGGCCAGCAGGACTTGCAGCGGCGATTCGCGCTCGACGTCATGCCAGCCTACGATTTCCAGGGTGACATTGCGCTTGCCGATGTCCGTGACGCGCGCCTCGCCTTCTCCGCCGCGTCCGTTGAACACGCCGACCCGATCGCCAGCTTGCAGGCGCAGCACCCGTGCGGCATGGTGCGCGGCCTGCTCGGGCAGTTCCGCGGTGCCGCTTTGGGCTAAAATTTCCGGGCAGTAAAAACGGGGCGTGGTCATCTGTTTTTCTTCCGCACTTCGTATTAAGTGCACTCATGATAAACTAAATCAATTGGCATCAATCAAGCAGGAGGATCGAAACTATGGTCAGTTTGCAGACACCGGTTTGCAATTTCGGCTGGAAAGCCCCGGATTTCGACCTGCCCGGCGTGGACGGCAGACGCTATAACCTGTCCGCTGCGCGTGGACCAAAAGGCCTGCTGGTGATGTTCATCTGCAACCACTGCCCTTACGTCCAGGCGATTCGCGACCGCCTGGTGCGCGACTGCCGGGAATTGCAACAGATGGGCATCAACGCCCTCGCCATCATGTCGAACGACTCCGCCGACTATCCGGAAGACTCCTTCGCCAACATGAAAATTATCGCGCAGAAATTCAGTTTCCCGTTCCCCTACGTCTGGGATGAAAACCAGGCGGTGGCGAAAGCCTACGGCGCCGTCTGCACGCCGGATTTCTTCGGCTTCAACGCCGATCTGGAACTGCAGTACCGCGGCCGGCTCGATGCTTCGCGCAAGGAGGCCGCACCCACCGATGCCCGGCGAGACTTGTTCGAAGCGATGAAGGAAGTGGCGCTGACCGGCAAGGGGCCGACGGAGCAGATCCCGAGCATGGGTTGCTCGATTAAATGGAAATAGTTAACAGCCATCAGTTTTCAGTTGTCAGCGAACCCGGCGAAACGGTTTGACTGATGCCTGACCACTGATAACTGACAACCAAAAAAACATGCTCAATTCCGTCATCGATGCAATAAAGAAGGTAGCGCAGCAGGAGATCATGCCGCGCTACCTGAAGGTTGCGCACCAGCGCAAGACTGACGGCAGCATTTTCACCGAGGCGGATATCGCCACGCAAACCGCGCTGGCTTCGGCACTCGAGCAGATCCACGATTACCCGGTGCTGGGCGAGGAAATGCCGCCGGAGCAACAAGAAGCGCTGTGGCGCGCCGGAGAAGAGGGGCTATGGTGCATTGACCCAATCGACGGCACCTCCAATTTCTTCAACGGCCTGCCTTATTTCGCGGTTTCCGTGGCCTTGATGCGTGGCGGACAGAGCATACTGGGCGTGGTCTACGACCCGGTGGCGGATGAAATGTTCTGGGCGGAGCGGGGCAAGGGCGCCCACCTCAACGGCGAACCGATGCCGATCAAGGAATTCGCACCCGAATTTCGCCATGCCATGGCGGCGATCGATTTCAAGCGCCTCCAGCCGGATCTGGCGCAGCAACTGGTGGCATCGCCGCCATTTGCATCGCAGCGCAACTTCGGCGCCAGCACGCTGGACTGGTGCTACGTAGCGGCGGGACGTTTCAATCTTTACCTGCATGGCGGGCAAAAACTCTGGGACTACGCCGCCGGTTCACTGATCCTGGCGGAGGCAGGCGGCTCCATGTGCACCCTGACCGAGGACGATTTCGGGGCCGGCGATCTTTGGCAGCGCTCGGTCATCGCCGCGCTTGACCCTGATTTATTCGACACCTGGAAAGCCTGGATCAGGAATAACAGCGGTCAGCTTTCAGCTATCAGCCATCAGTAGGTTTTGCTGATCGCTGACCGCTGAAAGCTGTTTTTCCAACCTATAATAAAAATTCTTGGAACAATAAGAATCTATTATTATCCTTAAACCCGGCCGATGAGTGATAATTATCGGTTTTGAATAGCCCTAGCAGAAAAAGGAAACAGAGAATGGCAACTCGTAAAGACCTCGCGAACGCGATCCGCGTCCTTTCCATGGACGCCGTGCAGAAAGCCAATTCCGGCCACCCAGGTGCGCCCATGGGCATGGCGGAAATCGCCGAAGTGGTGTGGAACCATAACCTGCGCCACAACCCGGCCAACCCCAAGTGGTTCGACCGCGATCGCTTCGTGTTGTCCAATGGCCACGGGTCGATGCTGATTTATTCGCTGCTGCATCTGACGGGTTACGATCTGCCAATCTCAGAACTCAAGAAATTCCGCCAGCTCCATTCCAAGACGCCGGGCCACCCCGAGTATGGCTACACCCCTGGCGTCGAGACCACCACCGGCCCGCTCGGCCAGGGCATCACCAACGCCGTCGGCATGGCCATGGCGGAAAAATTGCTGGCGGCCGAATTCAATAAACCCGGCCATGAAATCGTCAACCACCACACCTATGTATTCATGGGTGACGGCTGTCTGATGGAGGGCATCTCCCACGAAGCCTGCGCACTGGCCGGCACCTGGGGCCTGGGCAAGCTGATCGCTTTCTGGGACGACAATGGCATTTCCATCGACGGTCACGTCGAAGGCTGGTTCACCGACGACACGCCGAAGCGTTTTGAAGCCTACGGCTGGCACGTTGTCGCCAATGTGGACGGCCACGACCCGGCAGCCATCGAAGCCGCCGTACAGCAGGCCAAGAGCGTTACCGACAAGCCTTCCATGATCTGCTGCAAGACCATCATCGGCAAAGGCTCGCCCAACAAGGAAGGCACCCACGACGTGCACGGCGCCGCACTAGGCGACGCTGAAGTGGCCGACACCCGCAAGAACCTGGGCTGGAATCACCCGCCGTTCGTCATCCCGAAAGATGTTTATGAAGGCTGGGATTGCCGCACCAAGGGACAAGGCCTGGAAACCCTGTGGAACAACAAGTTCGCCGAATATGCCGCCGCCTTCCCGGCTGAGGCCGCCGAGTTCAAGCGCCGCATGGCGAGCGAATTGCCTGCCGACTGGAAACAGCATGCCGCGGACTTCATCGTCAAAACCAACGAAAAAGCCGAAACCATCGCCACCCGCAAGGCCTCGCAGAACTGCATCAACGGCCTGGCCCCGGCGCTGCCCGAGTTCCTCGGCGGCTCCGCCGACCTGACCGGCTCCAACCTGACCAACTGGACGGGCTGCCACCACCTCAAGGGCAAGGGCACCGGCAACTACATCAGCTATGGCGTGCGCGAGTTCGGCATGTCCCACATCATGAACGGCATGGCTCTGCATGGCGGCCTGCTGCCGTTCGGCGGCACCTTCCTGATGTTCTCGGAATACGCCCGCAATGCCCTGCGCATGTCCGCCCTGATGAAGCAGCGCGTGATCTATGTGTTCACCCACGACTCCATCGGTCTGGGCGAAGACGGCCCGACCCACCAGCCCGTCGAGCAAACCGCCACCTTGCGCATGATCCCCAACATGCAAGTATGGCGCCCGTGCGACACGGTGGAATCGGCTGCTGCCTGGGTGGCTTCTGTAGAGCGCAGCGACGGCCCGAGCTGCCTGATTATGAGCCGCCAGAACCTTAACTTCCAGCAACGCGATGCCGCGCAGATCGCCGGCATCGCCAAAGGCGGTTACGTGCTGGCCGATGCCGCATCGCCAAAAATGGTGCTCATCGCTACCGGCTCGGAAGTGCAACTGGCGATGGATGCCAAGAAAGTGCTGGACGAGCAGGGTATCGCAACCCGCGTGGTGTCGATGCCTTCCACCAACGTGTTCGACAAGCAGGACCAGGCCTACAAGGACAGCGTGCTGCCCAAGGGCATCAAACGCGTGGCCATCGAAGCCGGAGTAACCGACGGCTGGTACAAATATGTCGGCGAGGGCGCCGTGGTGGGGATGCACAGTTTCGGCGAATCCGCTCCGGCCGGCGATCTGTTCAAGCTGTTCGGCTTCACCGTCGAGAACGTGGTCAATACAGCCAAAGGCATAATTTAACCACGGAGCACACTGAGCACACAGAGGCATTCAGAATTTTACTCCGTGTTCTCCGTGCCCTCCGTGGTGCGTGTTTTTTCTAATCATCCAAGGAGCAACAACAATGACTATCAAAGTCGGTATCAATGGATTTGGCCGTATCGGTCGCATGGTGTTCCGCGCGGTAGCGAAGGACTTCAAAGACATCGAAATCGTCGCCATCAACGACCTGCTCGAACCCGACTACCTTGCTTACATGCTCAAGTACGACTCCGTACATGGCCGCTTCAATGGCGATATCTCCGTTGACGGCAGTAGCATGGTTGTTAACGGCAAGAATATCCGCCTGACCGCCGAGCGTGACCCGGCCAATCTGAAGTGGAACGAAATAGGTGCGGACATCGTGATCGACTGCACCGGCTTCTTCCTGACCACGGAATCCTGCCAGGCACACATCAAAGCCGGCGCCAAAAAAGTCGTCCAGTCCGCCCCGTCCAAGGATGACACCCCGATGTTCGTGTATGGCGTGAACCACACCAAATACGCCGGCGAAGCCATCGTTTCCGCCGCCTCCTGCACCACCAACTGCCTGGCCCCTGTCGCCAAGGTGCTGAACGACAACTTCGGCATCAAGCGCGGCCTGATGACCACCGTACACGCCGCCACCGCCACCCAGAAGACCGTTGACGGCCCGTCCATGAAAGATTGGCGCGGCGGGCGCGGCATTCTGGAAAACATCATCCCGTCTTCGACCGGTGCTGCCAAGGCCGTCGGCAAGGTCATTCCCGAGCTGAACAAGAAGCTCACCGGCATGTCTTTCCGCGTGCCCACCTCCGACGTGTCCGTGGTTGACCTTACCGTGGAACTGAACAAGGAAGCCACCTACGATCAAATTTGCGCCGTCATGAAAGCCGCTTCCGAAGGCGCCATGAAGGGTGTGCTCGGCTACACCAACGAGAAGGTGGTGTCCACCGACTTCGTCGGCAACAGCGCTCCCTCCACCTTCGACGCCGAAGCCGGTATTGCGCTGGATTCCACCTTCGTCAAGGTCGTGGCCTGGTATGACAACGAGTACGGCTACACCTGCAACATGCTGCGTTTGGTGCAGCACGTAGCCAAGTAACCGGTCAGGGGTGAGAAGGTGAGGCGGGAGGCGGAAGTTCAAGACCCTCCACTCCGCTTTTCCGCCTTACCCCTCACCTTCTCACCCCTCACGAGCACAATGAGCTGCAAGGCATAAGCCCACTTATCCC
This sequence comes from Pseudomonadota bacterium, assembly GCA_021783895.1. The sequence continues at coordinate 5,429 of JAJXTJ010000006.1, forward strand.
TTACGCCTTACCATTACTGGAGAACAAACCATGTCCGTAATCCGCGTTACCGATCTGGACCTCAAGGGCAAGCGCGTCCTGATCCGATCCGACCTGAATGTGCCCGTCAAGGACGGCAAGGTCACTTCCGACGCCCGCATCACGGCATCCATGAAGACCTTCGAGCATTGCCTCAAGGCTGGCGCCAAGGTGATGGTGATGTCCCACCTCGGTCGCCCCACCGAAGGCGAATTTTCCGAGGAAAACTCGCTCAAGCCGGTTGCCGATATTCTGTCCGCAAAACTCGGCAAGCCCGTTCGCCTGATCAAGGACTGGGGCAACGGCGGTTTCGACGTCGCCGATGGCGAACTGGTGCTGCTGGAGAACGTGCGTTTCAATAAGGGCGAGAAGAAAAGCGCAGACGAGACCGCGCAAAAGTACGCCAGGCTGTGCGACATTTTCGTCATGGATGCATTCGGCACCGCCCACCGTGCAGAAGCCTCCACGCACGGCATCGCCAAGTTTGCTCCCGTCGCCTGCGCCGGCATCCTCCTCACCGAAGAACTGGATGCGCTGACCAAAGCCCTGCTCAGCCCGGCCCGCCCGATGGTCGCCATCGTCGGCGGTTCCAAAGTTTCGACCAAGCTGACCGTGCTCGAGTCCCTGTCCGAGAAAGTGGACCAGATGGTGGTCGGCGGCGGCATTGCCAACACCTTCCTCAAGGCCACCGGCAAGAATGTCGGCAAGTCCCTGTGCGAAGATGACCTCGTTCCCACTGCCCAGGCCCTGATGAAGAAAATGACCGCCCGCAACGCCACCATCCCGATCGCGGTCGACGTGGTTTGCGGCAAGAAATTCGACGCCAACGAGCCCGCTGTTCTCAAGGATACCGGCGATGTCGCCGATGACGACATGATCTTCGACATCGGCCCCAAATCCGCCCAGGAGCTGGTCGACATCATCATGAAGGCCGGCACCGTGGTATGGAACGGCCCGGTCGGCGTGTTCGAGTTCGACCAGTTCGGCGCAGGCACCAAGGCCATCGCCATGGCCATCGCCGAAACCAAGGCATTTACTCTCGCGGGTGGCGGTGACACCATCGCCGCCATCCAGAAATATGACATTTACGACAAGGTGTCCTACATTTCCACCGCCGGCGGCGCCTTCCTTGAATTCCTCGAAGGCAAAAAACTGCCCGCCGTAGAAATTCTGGAGCAACGCGCTCAAAACAAGTGAGGAGATAGGGGTGAGGCGGGCAGAGGGTTTACTCCTCACCCCTCACCCCTCACTAAAATTAATGCAACGTAAAACAAAAATCGTCGCCACTCTTGGCCCCGCTTCCTCCGACCCGAAAGTGCTTAACCTCATGTTGCGGGCCGGGGTGGACGTCGTCCGCCTGAATTTTTCCCACGGCAAACCCGAGGATCATGTCCAACTGGCCGAAACGGTGCGCGAATTGGCGCGTGCCCACGGCAAGACGGTCGGCGTTCTGGTCGACCTGCAGGGGCCGAAAATCCGCATCGGCAAATTCGAGCAGGGAAAAATCACCCTGAATAACGGCGACAGCTTCATTCTCGACAGCGACTGCGAACTGGGCAACCAGGAGCGCGTCGGCCTCGACTACAAGGAACTGCCCCGCGACGTCAATCATGGCACCACCCTGCTGCTGGACGACGGCCGCATCGTGATGTGGGTGGAAGAAGTGCGCGGCAATGAAATTTTCTGCACCGTGAAACAGGGCGGCATACTGTCCAACAACAAGGGCATCAACCGCCAGGGCGGCGGGCTCTCCGCCTCGGCGCTGACCGAAAAGGACATGGAAGACATCAAGACCGCCGCCTTGCTCAAGGCCGATTACCTGGCAGTATCCTTCCCGCGCGATGGTGGCGACATGTTGCTGGCGCGCAGGCTGATGCAGTCCGCCGCCGGCAAGAGCATGCTGGTGGCGAAGATTGAGCGCGCCGAGGCAATTACCAACCTGGCCGAGATCCTCGATGCCTCGGACGCCATCATGGTGGCGCGCGGCGACCTAGGCGTGGAGGTCGGCGACGCTGCGGTGCCCGCACTGCAGAAGCGCATGATCCGCATGGCGCGGGAAAAGAACAAGCTCGCCATTACCGCCACCCAGATGATGGAATCCATGATCAGCAGCCCGATCCCCACCCGCGCGGAAGTTTCCGACGTGGCCAATGCGGTGATCGACGGCACCGATGCAGTGATGCTGTCGGCCGAAACTGCCGCCGGGCAATTTCCGGTCGAAGCGGTGGCGGCCATGGACCGGGTGTGCATCGAGGCGGAAAAGGAATATGAAACCGGCTTCAGCAAAAAGCGCCTGGGCATGCAGTTCAGCCGGGTGGATGAGTCCATCGCCATGGCGACCATGTATACCGCTTACCATTTGCAGGTCAAAGCCATCGCCGCCCTGACCGAATCCGGTTCGACCGCCCTGTGGATGTCGCGGGTCAACCCCGATGTGCCGATCTACGCACTCACGCCCGACGTGTCCACGCGCCGCAAGCTCACCCTGTTCCGCGGCGTTTACCCGGTCAACTTCAAGCCCGCCACGCAGGAGCGCGAGCAGGTGCTGCAAGAGGCCGAAGATGAATTGCGCCGCCGGGGTGCGGTGAAGGACGGGGATCTGATCGTCCTTACCATCGGCGAACCGATCGGCAAGTCCGGCGGCACCAACACCATGAAAATCGTCAAAGTGGGCGAGAGCCGATAAGCATCAAGTCAGTTGGGAGTGAAGGGTAAAGAGTGAGGAGTAAAGACAAAAACGGAGCGGGGTTGTTTTACTCCTCACTCCTGTCTCCTCACGTGTTCAAAGAATTTAATCACCAATAGCAGGAGGAAATATGGCATTAGTATCCATGCGTCAACTTCTCGATCACGCCGCTGAAAATGGCTACGGTCTGCCGGCGTTCAACGTCAACAACCTGGAGCAAATCCAGGCCATCATGCAGGCTGCCGACGAGTGCAACAGCCCGGTCATCATGCAGGGCTCCGCCGGCGCACGCAAATATGCCGGCGAAGCGTTCCTGCGTCACCTGATCGAAGCCGCCATCGAAGCCTACCCGCACATTCCCGTCGTCATGCACCAGGATCACGGCGCAAGCCCCGCAGTGTGCATCAACGCCATCCGCTCCGGCTTCTCCAGCGTGATGATGGACGGCTCCCTGCACGAAGACGGCAAGACCCCGTCCAGTTTCGAATACAACGTCGATGTCACGCGCAAGGTGGTGGAAATGTCCCACGCTGTCGGCGTTTCCGTCGAAGGCGAGCTGGGATGCCTGGGCTCCCTCGAATCCGGCCATGGCGAAAAGGAAGACGGTCACGGCGCGGAAGGCGCACTGACCATGGATCAACTGCTGACCGACCCGACCGAAGCCGCTGAATTCGTCAAGGCGACCGGCGTGGACGCCCTGGCCATCGCCATCGGCACCAGCCACGGCGCCTACAAATTCACCCGTCCGCCCACCGGCGACGTGCTGGCGATTTCCCGCATCAAGGAAATCCACGCCAAGATCCCCAACACCCACCTGGTGATGCACGGCTCCTCCTCGGTACCGCAGGAATGGCTCAAGATCATCAACGATTTCGGCGGCACCATGCCCCAGACCTACGGCGTGCCGGTCGAGGAAATCGTCGAAGGGATCAAGCACGGCGTGCGCAAGGTCAACATCGACACCGACCTGCGCATGGCTTCCACTGGTGCGGTCCGCAAGTATCTGGCGGAAAACACCAAGGACTTCGATCCGCGCAAGTTCTACGCCGCCGCCACCATGGCGATGAAGGGAATCTGCAAGGCTCGCTTCGAAGCCTTCGGTTCCGCCGGTCAGGCCGACAAGATCAAACCGATCATGCTCGACCGTATTGCCACCATGTATATCAAGGGCGAACTGAAGGCCGTCGTTAAGTAAGCTTCTTTACTGCTCGCGAAAAGGGCGGCTTCGGCCGCCTTTTTTATGTCGTTGCCGTTTGCATCACCTTCGCCGCCTCTTGCAGCAGAAACTCCTTGAACGCCAGTGCCACGGCGGGCAGCCGTTTGCCCTTGCGGTGCACCACGAACCAGTGGCGCTGGATGGGAAAGGAATCCACATCGAGCACGACCAGGCGTTTGGTTTCGAGCTCCAGCGCAATGGTCAGCATGGAAACGATGCCCAGGCCCATGCCGGCCTGCACTGCCTGCTTGATCGCCTCGTCGGTGCTCATTTCCATGCCGGTGGAGAGAGTCAGGCTATGTTGGGCGAAAAACCTTTCCATGGCGCTTCGGGTGCCGGAACCCGTTTCGCGCACGATGAAGGTTTCCTGTGCCAGACGGAGCAATGGGATGCTCCGCTCCAACGCCAAAGGGTGGCTCGGCGAGGCGATCACCACCAGCGGATTTTCCATGAAGGGCTCGGCTTCAATGTCGAGTCCATCCGGCGGCAACCCCATCACACCCAAGTCCATCTCGTTATTGGCGAGCTGGTTGATCAGCACCTCGCGGTTGATCACGTTCAGGCTTAGCGTGATGTTCTGATTGCGCTGACAAAACAGGGCCAAAAGCTGCGGTGCGAAATAATTCGCGGTGCTGACCACGGAAATATTCAGCTTGCCTCGTTTCAACCCCTTCATCTCGCCCAGCACCGCCTCCGCCTCGGCCAGCTCCTGAGCGATACTGCGGCTATAGTGGTAGACTTCCTTGCCGGCGTCGGTGAGAAATATTTTCTTGCCGATCTGCTCGAACAGGGGCAAGCCCACACTCCCCTCGAGTTGCTTGATTTGCATGGATACTGCGGGCTGGGTCAGATGCAATTCCTCGGCCGCACGAGAAAAGCTGAGATGACGAGCAACGGCTTCGAATACCTGGAGCTGGCGTAAAGTGACGTGTAGCATGGCTGAGTGATAATATTTGCTTATATAGTTTTGGATAATGACTTGCCCATCTTATGCCCGTTCATTCCAGAATGGAACAACCAGACGGTTTTCCAGTAAAATTCCATGTTTAGCGTAACCACGAAGGAAGCACTGTGACTGTCCCCCTTTTTAATTCCAGCATCAACAGCCTGCCCCTGCTCAATCGCGGCAAGGTGCGCGACATTTACGCCGTGGACGACAAACGCCTGCTGATCGTCACCACCGACCGTCTTTCCGCCTTTGACGTGGTGCTGCCCACCCCGATCCCCGGCAAGGGCAAAGTGCTGACCCGGATTTCCGATTTCTGGTTCGCCAAGCTTGGCCACATCCTGCCCAACCAGTTAACCGGCATCGCGCCGGAATCGGTGGTGGCGCCCGAAGAGCGCGATCAGGTCATGGGCAGGGCGAGCGTGGTGCGCCGTCTCAAGCCACTGCCGATCGAAGCCATCGTGCGCGGTTATCTGGTCGGCTCGGGCTGGAAGGAATACAAAACCCAGGGCAGCGTCTGCGGCATCTCCCTGCCAGCCGGCCTGAGAGAAGCCGACCAGCTGCCGCAACCGCTGTTCACCCCTTCAACCAAGGCCGAAGTGGGCGCTCACGACGAGAACATCAACTTTGAAAAGACCGCCGAACTGCTCGGCGCAACACTCGCCGCCGAGGTACGCGACGCCGCTATTGCCCTGTACAAGGAAGCAGCGGAGTACGCGCTCACCAAGGGCATCATCATCGCCGACACCAAGTTCGAATTCGGGCAGGACGACGCCGGCAAGCTATACTTGATTGACGAAGCGCTGACGCCGGATTCCTCCCGCTTCTGGCCGGCCGACCAATACGCGCCCGGCGCCAACCCGCCCAGCTTCGACAAGCAGTATGTGCGCGACTGGCTGGAGAGCATCAACTGGAACAAGAAGCCCCCCGCCCCCGAGCTGCCCGCCGAAGTGGCCGCCAGGACCGGCGAGAAATACCGCGAGGCGCTGTCCCGATTGACCAACTAGCAGATCATAATGTTTTGCTAATCATTAGCATAATAATTATTTAATATTATTTATGGTAAATCATTCGTATAGTGGTGACTAGTAGTTCAATTATTCATTAACGGATTTTTTGCAAAGGGACATTCAAATGGATCAATCAGCACGCTACGCGAACCTTGACCTGAAGGAAGACGACCTGATCAAGGGCGGCAAACACATCCTGGTTGCCTACAAGATGGCGCCCAAAGCCGGCACCGGCTACCTGGAAGCGGCTGCTCACTTCGCCGCCGAGTCCTCCACCGGCACCAATGTTGAAGTCTCCACCACCGAC
>JAJXTJ010000387.1 GCA_021783895.1 Pseudomonadota bacterium
TGCCACGCTGACCAGTTCCACGCCTCGCCCCGCCCAGTCCTGGCGCAGCTCTTCCAATAGTTTGCGCAGGATATCCGTGCTCAACTCGATGTCGAACAACTTCTTCAAGCCGTGAAGCGAAAGCGGTTCTTGGGTCACCAGCAGGGCGGTTTCCAACACCAGTTTAATCTCTTTCAAATTAGGCGTCTGCATGGCTCAGTTTCACGTAAATCGGAGCAAAAGGCTCCTGCTGGCTGACCAAGACCAAGCTTTCCCGCACCAGTTCCAGTACGGCGAGGAAGGTCACCACCAGTTCCGGTACGCCGCGTGCCGGGTCGAACAGTGCGCCGAACTCGGCGAAGCGCTCGTCCTTCAGGCGACGCAAGAGGCGGCTCATGTGCTCGCGCACCGACAACTCATCACGGCTCACCTTGTGGTGACGATTGACTTTGGCACGCGCCAGCACACCCAGCCAGGCCTGCTTCAGATCATCCAGACTGATTTCGGGCAGGCGCTTAGCCGCAGCCTGCTCCAGCCATACCTGAACCAGGGCGAAATCGCGTCCGGCGACAGGCAGTTCATCCAGGCGCTGTGCCGCCAGCTTCATCTGCTCGTATTCAAGCAGCCTTCTCACCAACTCGGCGCGCGGATCGGCTTCGTCCTCTGTGCTCTCGTTGCGATGCGGCAGCAACATGCGCGACTTGATCTCGATCAGCAGCGCCGCCATTAGCAGGTACTCCGCCGCCAGCTCGAGCTGGCCTGCATGCATCATTTCAACATAGTGCATGTACTGCCGCGTCAGCTCCGCCATCTGGATATTGAGCACGTCCAGGTTTTGACGACGGATCAGATACAGCAGGAGATCGAGAGGGCCTTCGAAGGTTTCGAGAAAAACCTCGAGCGCTTCGGGCGGAATGTAAAGGTCATGCGGCATCTCGGCGAGCGGCTCACCGTGGATGCGGGCAACAGGGGGAGATTCCAGAACTACCGCCATACCAAATTTACCGCAAAGGACGCGAAGGATTGCAAAGTATACCTGTTAGCCCTCCCCTTGCGTACCTTTGCGTCCTTTGCGGTGAAAAGCTTTTCAGGCAAAAACGATCTTCACCACATCCTTGAATTGTCTCACAAAATGCGCCGTCACGCCTTCCTTTATGTGATCCGGCAGCTCGTCGAAATCGCGCCGGTTGGCTTCCGGGAAAATCAGTTCCGTAATGCGGATGCGCCTTGCTGCAATGACCTTCTCGCGCAACCCGCCGATAGGCAGCACTTCGCCGGTCAGGGTCAGTTCGCCGGTCATGGCGAGCGGGCGGGAAATTTTCTCGTGGCGCGCCAGCGACAGCAGCGCGGTGGCCATGGTGATGCCTGCGCTCGGGCCGTCCTTGGGCGTCGCCCCCTCAGGAACATGCAAGTGAACAAAAGCTTCGTCGAAAAACGCCGGGTTGCCCTTGTATGACTTGAGGTGCGACGCGATGTAGCTGTAGGCGATCTCGGCCGACTCTCGCATCACCTCGCCGAGCTTACCGGTCATCTTGAAGCCGCGATTCTTGGTGTGCACCAGGGTTGCTTCGATCGACAGCGTGGCGCCGCCCATCGCCGTCCAGGCCAGACCCGTCACCACGCCGATGCCGGTAATCGGCTTTTCCGGCATGAACACCGGCTTGCCCAGATATTCTTCAACCTCATCGACACCCAGGCGAATAGGCTGTTCCTCGCCGCCGACAATCTTCACTACCGCTTTGCGCACCATACGGCCCAGCTGTTTTTCCAGGCTTCGGACTCCGGCCTCGCGCGCATAGCCTTCGATAATTTTCTTGAGCGCAGCCTCGGTGATGGCGAGACCCCCGCGTTTCAGCCCCGCCTTCTTGAGCTGGTTCGGCCACAGGTGGTGCTTGGCAATTTGCACTTTTTCAGCTGCGATGTAGCCGGAGAGCCGGATCACCTCCATGCGGTCGAGCAAGGCTCCTGGAATCGTATCGAACTGGTTTGCCGTGCAGACAAACAAAACCTTGGAGAGGTCGAATCGCACGTCCAGGTAGTGATCGAGGAACTCGACGTTCTGCTCGGGATCGAGCACTTCCAGCAACGCCGAGGCCGGATCGCCCTGATAGGAAGCGCCGATCTTGTCGATTTCGTCGAGCATGATCACCGGGTTGGCGACGCCGCATTCCTTGATCGCCTGAACGAATTTGCCCGGCATGGCACCGATGTAGGTGCGGCGGTGGCCCTTGATTTCGGCCTCGTCGCGCATCCCTCCCAGGGAGAAGCGGTAGAATTTTCGCCCCAGGGCATTGGCGATGGATCGGCCAATGGATGTCTTGCCGACACCGGGCGGTCCCGCCAGCAGTAAAATGGAACCGGCAATTTCGCCCTTGAGCGAACCCACGGCAAGAAACTCGATGATGCGTTCCTTGACATCGTCGAGGCCATCGTGATCGTGGTCGAGAATCTTGCGCGCACGGGCGAGGTTAAGCTTGTCCCTGGAAAACTTACCCCACGGCAACTGGCTCAGCCAGTCGAGGTAATTGCGCGTCACCGCGTATTCCGGCGAGCCGGATTCAAGCACCGAAAGCTTCT
>JAJXTJ010000388.1 GCA_021783895.1 Pseudomonadota bacterium
AACATCTGACCCGGCATCCCTTCCTCGGCCGGCACGGCGACCTGGAAGGCACGCGCGAGGTGATGCTGCATCGCAACTACCTGCTCACCTACCGCGTCAGCAGCACGGCCATCGAAATCCTGCAAATCTGGCACGTCGCGCAAAACCGCTACCACTAGCGCTCGAACAAAAAGGCCACTCGCTCGCGTCGTTGTTGCTAATAAGGTAAGTCACTCCTATCCGGAGCGCAAAGAAAGAATACGCCCATTGTTCCCATGCCAGATGAAACGCTCAGATACGCAATACGTCATTTAATTTATAAAGATAAATATTGACATATATTAAATGTAAATCTAATTTATATGATGTTTCATCTTGCAGGGGGATCCATGTCTACCGATTTCTCAAAAAAGGCGCTGCTGAAATTTCTCGACACCGTCGTCGAGAAAGGATTAATGAATGCGAATACCGCCGGGGGATTAAGGGCTGCCTGTACGAAAATACTTGACGACGTTGAAGATGACAACGACGTGCGGGTGATTGACGTCGCGACAGCGGTCATCCGGTACAACAACCGCAATCCGGGCGTGCTTGCGCCAAACAGTCTCGCCGAGTATCAGCGTAGGGTGACACGAGCAATTATGGAATTCGTCCGCTACACCGAGAATCCGGTCGGTTACAAGCCGCTTAGCCGCACCATACCAGGAAAAAATGGAAAGAAAACCGAAGCCAAGGCCGAAAAAAAAGAGCGGGTCATGCACGACCAGCATACCCAACCTACCCCACCTCATCAGGGATCGCCAATCCAGTCGGGTACCACGGGCTTGGCCCTGCATTTTCCGCTAAGGGGAGACTTTCTTGCGCAAGTTGTCATTCCGCGCGATCTAAACGCAGAGGAAGCCAAGAGGATGTGTGCATTTCTGATGACCCTCGCAATGGATTATCGTCCGGCAGATTCTAGCGACCTTAAATAAGAGGGGGCACAAAAATGAAACCAGCAGAACACGCCATTTCCGTTGCCACCATCGAACGATGCATTTTTTTGTTACGCGGCCATCGCGTCATCCTAAGCGGCGACCTGGCAGTATTTTATGGAGTGGAGCCACGTATCCTTTCACAGGCGGTAAAACGGAATAACGAGCGCTTCCCGGAGGATTTCATGTTTGTTTTATCCTCCGCCGAATGGCAAAACTTGAAGTCACAAAATGTGATTTCAAGTTGGGGAGGGGCGCGCACCACCCCGATGGCATTTACTGAACAGGGCATCGCCATGCTCTCCAGCGTGTTGCGCAGCGAACGCGCCGTAAGTGTCAATATTCAAATCATGCGCACGTTCGTCCAGATGCGTCGAGTGCTCGCCGAACACAAGGATCTGGCCGCAAAACTCGATGCCCTGGAAAAGAGATATGACGATCAATTCAAAATCGTTTTCGATGCCATCCGGCAAATCATGACGCCGCCCGCAGAGAAAAAACGCTCTATCGGGTTCGTGCGCGACCAGTAGGTGCACGGGATGCGGCAAAGTGTTCTCCGCGCCAACCCTATGCAAGATAGCCTTTTTTGATGCGCGCCAGGTAGAGCAGGATCAGGTCGCGCGTGCGATAGCTGCCGTGGGCTTTGATGTCCTGCTCGCGCACGATGGGGAAGGTGGAGAGGATGTAGTCGGCATCGTCCTTGTCCAGGCCGTAGAGGTGGAAGAAGAGGGCGTCGAGGCGCGCCATGCGGTGGGCGCGGTCTTCCGGGTTCCAAACGAAGGGCGGCTTCATGCGGCCGTCGGCTTCCACGTAGCCGAGGTCGCGGGCGAAGGGGGCGAGGTCGTTGGCAGTGTAGGAAAGGGCCAGCACCTCGGCGCGGATGAAGTCGGCGATGTTGGTGCCGCCGATGGATTGCTCGAATTTGGCGGGAGTGATGACGGGAAGCTGTTCCAGAATAAATAGATTGATGGTTTGGCCTTGCAGCTTTTGCCTGAGTACAAAATCGAAGGCAAACGAGTTCAGATTGGCTGCAAGTAATGCAGCCTGGGCGGCATTTTCCTGGGCGGTACAGCTCTGAGGAAAAAGCAGGACAGGAACCTTGTTGCCAAAGCCAGCCCCAGGCATGATCGAAGCGATCATGGAGCGCACGTTGGTGGGTGCTGTAATTTCCTTGAAACCAAGCGCCCATTCAGCAGCGCTGACTTTCTCGACTTCTTCTTGCTTCACCCAGAACTGCGGCACCGGATAACGATCCGGCTGTTGCTTCACCGAATCCGGAATCGCCTCCTGCTGCGCCACGCGGTGCAAGTTGGCCGTATTCACCACCACGTCGGCGGCGCGGTGGTCGTACATCTGCACCATCTTGCCTTCATACAAGGGCACGGCTTGCTCATCGCCTTTTGCCCAGCGATTGAGTGGCGCCGGTTGCCAGCCCTGTTTTTCCAGTTCGGCTCGGGTGATGAACTTCTCCGAGTCGTTGGTCATGTGGAACATGGTCACGTAGCGCACCGGCCAGGCGCGCTGTTCGTCTTTTCCGGTGCGCTTCACCAGCACGGGATAGCTGCGGTAGATCCGCATGGTGATTTCGGCGTCGCGCGGT
>JAJXTJ010000389.1 GCA_021783895.1 Pseudomonadota bacterium
ATCTACGACTACCTGTATTTCCACACCATCCCGGCGCCGCGGAGCCTTTACCAGGGCGTGCACAAGCTGCTGCCGGGACAGATCGTCACCCTGAAGAACGGCCAGATCGACTCCCGCTTCTACTGGCAGGCCGACTACACCCCGGTCGACGCCGGCTTCGACGCGCATCGCCGCAATTTTCGCGCGGTGCTGGATCAGGCCGTGCGCGATGCCGATGCGCCGGCCACGGCGGCGTTCCTCTCCGGCGGCACCGACAGCTCGACGGTCGTCGGGGCGCTAACCGCCGCGCGCGGTGCGCCGGTCGACACGTTTTCCATCGGCTTCGACGCTGCCGGATTCGACGAGATGGAATACGCGCGCTGCGCCGCCGAGCGTTACGGCAGCCGCCCCCACGAGTATTACCTGAAGCCCGCTGATATCGTGACGGCGATTCCTGTCATCGCGCGTGAGTATGACGAGCCATTCGGCAACGACTCGGCCGTGCCGACGTATTTCTGCGCCCTGACCGCACGCGAAGCCGGATTCGGGCGCATGCTGGCGGGCGACGGCGGCGACGAAATTTTCGGCGGCAATGCGCGCTACGCCAAGCAGAAACTGTTCGAAAACTACTTTCGTCTGCCCCCGGCAATCAGGCGCGGCGTGATTGAACCGATCGCGCATCTTCCCGGCCTGTCCGACCACTTCCCGCTGTCCAAACTGAAAAGCTACGTGCGCCAGGCCAACTTGGGGCTGCCGCTGCGCCTGGAAAGCTACAACTTCCTGCACCGCACGCCGCTCGACCAGATTCTTGCGGCGGATTTCATCCATACCATCGATCCCTCGACAGCGGATGCCGCGCTCACCGAAGTGTATGCGCGCACCACATCGGACCATTACATCAACCGCATGATGCACGTGGATCTGAAGTTCACCCTGGCGGACAACGATCTGCGCAAGGTGGGCACCATGACCGAGGCGGCGGGGATCGAAGTCCGCTACCCTCTGCTCGACGACCGCATGGTCGCCTTTGCCAACCACCTGCCAGTGGATTACAAGGTGCGCGGACAGAAGCTGCGCTGGTTCTTCAAGGAAGCGCTCACCGACCTGCTGCCGGAGAAGATCATCAACAAGAGCAAGCACGGCTTCGGCCTGCCGTTCGGCGTTTGGACCACCCAATACGCCCCGCTCGGCGACCTTGTCGGCGACAGCCTGTCGGACTTCAAACAGCGCGGCTGGATCCAGCCCGCGTATCTGGATCACATGCTCGCGATGCTGCGCGGGCCGCACGCCAGCTACTACGGGGTGATGATCTGGGTAGCCATGATGCTGGAGCAGTGGCTGCAGGCGAACGAACACTGATCGGCAGGGTGCAAAGTCCAACTTTTGACGCATGCCGGATTTTCCTTCATCCCTTGATAGAAATAAGCGCTACCTAATCGTCAATGCGGACGATTATGGCTACTTTTCCTGTGTAACGGAGGGAATACTCGACGGCGCCAGGGAGGGGGTCATCACGGCATCTGGCATCATGGCGAACAGCCCTGCGCTGGACAAGCACCTGGGGTTTTTCGCCGAAATCGATACTCTGGATGCGGGGGTTCACCTCAACCTCAGCCACGGGGAGCCGCTTACTGACCGCATGCGGCAGCTGCTCTCCCAGTGGAGCGGGAGATTTCCAACAAAGTTTCAAATGGCTCGCGCCATCCTATTACGGAAGGTCGCCTTATCGGCAGTCGAGGAAGAATGGCGGGCACAGATCACGCGCTGTGTTGTCGGGGGAATCAGGCCCGTGTTCCTGAACTCTCACGAGCACCTGCACATGCTCCCCGGCCTGTTTGATGTCACGAAAAAACTCGCGAAAGAGTTTGGCATACAGCACATACGCCATTCCTCGGCCGAGTGGGACGCCAACCGAGACATTTCGGTATGGATGCGCAATCTGATCCTAGGCGGCACCAGCATCATGGCGCCCCACCGCTTCCGGCGTGACGGGACTGTTCACTTTATCGGCGCCTCTGCAAGCGGAAGGTTAAGTATGGAATATTTCAGGAGGAAATTGCCGCGACTCAAGCCGGGAAACGTCTACGAACTGATGTGCCATCCAGGCCACTTCGACACCGATGAAATTCAGACCCCCTCACTGCTCGCCTATCATGCCTGGGAGCAAGAATTATCCGTACTACTTTCGGATGAATTTCGCGCGCTTTGTGAATCATGCGGCATAGACCTGATCGGATTTCGGAATTTGCCACCCCCTTCCAATATTCGGCCATGCCCTGCGCCTCTTTGAACGTCCAAAAATAATTTGGAATGAAATACCAGAGAAATACCAATCCGCATGTCAAAACTTGGGCGATCAAATGTGGTTTTGGGTGCTACCGAATGTCATTTGTAATTGAGGCAATAATTAATCAGCGCACCAGCAATCGCCCCCGCACCAGATGAAGCGAGTGCATTCAATTAAAACGCCTGGACGGGAACGATCAGAACGAGGTAATGCCCCGCTGATTCCAATCAGCCCACCTGTTGAAAATTTCAGGAATTTTGAAACGATGCCATTAGAAAA
>JAJXTJ010000390.1 GCA_021783895.1 Pseudomonadota bacterium
CGCCACGGGGAAGCGCCGCACGCAAGGGAAACCGCCCACGCGCTGACCGGGCATGGCGACGACGCGCCCGTCGCAGCCCATCGTCAGGCCGTGGTAGCCGCACACCAGATGACCGTCGCGGACGAAACCCAGGGACAGCGGGGCACCGCGGTGCGGGCAAAAATCCTCGACCGCGGCGACCTTGCCTTCGGGGCCGCGATAAAAAACGATCCGTTCCTCGCAGATCGTTCGGCCCAGCGGCTTGTCGGCGATCTCGGCGGAGGTGCAGGCGACATACCAAGTATTCCTGGGGTACATGAGGCTTTCCTGAATTGGGAGAAATTGATCGTCAAGTCTACAACATGTTGCGTCGCTTAAATAATTGACATTATAACTATCAGACGTTCGCCCCTGCCGAAAAGCTTGAATGACATGGCGGCTTCCAAAGCGGACTACAATGCCCTTCTTTCGGAATGGCAATGTGAGATCAAGCAAAGTAAACCATGCGCTGCAGCGCATACCGGCTTATCTCTTACTTCGGGAACTTATTCGCGATCCCGCCGCAATCGGTGCGATATGTTCCAGTTCGACCTCGCTCGCCAACCGGATGGCCGCGTGGGTCGATCCAGCGCAGGAAGGTTGGGTCATCGAGCTCGGCGGCGGCACGGGCGCCATCACGGCAGCCCTGCTGCGGCACGGCGTCGCCGTCGATAGGCTGATCGTTATCGAAAAATCTAAGCGCCTGGCCCGGCATTTGCGCGCGCGTTTTCCGGGCATTCACATTCTTCAGGGCGATGCTGCGGACATCGGCACAATCACCAAGGGAGACGTCGCGGCAGTCGTATCGGGGCTGCCCCTGCGCTCCATGCCGCCGGATGCCGTGAGCAGAGTCACCACCGCATGCGCCACGACGCTGGGTGCCAAAGGCCGTTTGATTCAGTTCACCTATTGGCCGCGCCCGCCCTCGCCGTGGTTATCGGCCGGATTGATTCAAGCGGCGAGTGATATGGTCTGGCGCAACCTGCCGCCGGCGCGGGTCGAAGTTTTCACCCACTCGAACAACAGCTAGGCTAGCGGCGCACAAACAGGTGCCGCTGACCCGGGCCGGACGCTGACGTGCCAGATAGGCACCGCTGCTACGACATGGACGAATTCCTGATCGCCGTTCATGCCCCCAATGAACAAAGCCCGGCATCGGCCGGGCTTTGTTCATATCGCCATCTGTCCGACAGACTTCGCAACAGTCATATCGGCGTCACCATGAGGTTTCTCGCTCAGCCGAGGAAGTAATGTTGTGGATCGACAGATCGGCGCCGTTGAATTCCTGCTCTGGATCCAGCCGCAGACCGACAAAATATTTCAGCATCCCGTACACGGCAAAACCACCTGCGAGTGCGATCGTCACGCCTAGGAGGGTACCGGCAAGTTGCGACATCAGGCTCACGCCCCCCGATCCGCCCAGGCTCTTGAGCCCGAAGATGCCGGCGGCGATGCCGCCCCAGGTCCCGCAGATGCCGTGCAATGGCCAGACGCCGAGAACGTCGTCGATTTTCCAGCGGTTCTGGGTCAGCGTGAACATCCAGACGAACATCGCGCCGGCGATGCCGCCGGTGATCAGCGCGCCGATCGGGTGCATCACGTCCGAGCCGGCGCAAATCGCCACCAGACCGGCGAGCGGTCCGTTGTGCACGAAGCCGGGGTCATTCCTGCCCGCCGCCAGTGCCGCGAGGGTACCGCCGACCATCGCCATCAGCGAGTTGATCGCGACCAGGCCTGAAACCTTTTGCAGCGATTGGGCGCTCATCACGTTGAAGCCGAACCAGCCGACGGTGAGTATCCAGGCGCCGAGGGCAAGAAAGGGAACGCTCGACGGAGGGTGGGCGGCGACCGCACCATCCTTGCCGTAACGCCCGCGCCGCGCACCGAGCAAGATCACCGCGGACAGGCCGATCCAGCCGCCCATCGCATGAACCACCACAGAGCCGGCGAAGTCATGGAACTCCGCGCCGAAAGTGCGCAGCAGCCACGCCTGTATGCCGTATGCATGGTTCCAGGCGATGCTCTCGAAGAAGGGGTAGACGAAGCCGACCAGCAGAAAGGTGGCGGCGAGCTGCGGATAGAACTTGGCGCGTTCGGCGATACCCCCCGAAACGATGGCCGGGACTGCAGCAGCGAAAGTCAGCAAGAAGAAAAACTTGACCAGTTCGTAACCGTTTTTCTGAGCCAGCACCTCGGCGCCGGAGAAAAAATTGATGCCGTAGGCGATGCCATAGCCGATGAAAAAATAGGCCAAGGTTGACACCGCGAAATCGACGAGGATTTTCACCAGTGCATTGATCTGGTTCTTCTTGCGCACCGTTCCGAGTTCGAGGAAGGCGAATCCGGCGTGCATCGCCAGGATCATGATGGCACCCAGCAGAATGAACAGGACATCGCTGGCGTTCTTGAGATTCTCCATTTTGGGGCTCCGTTTGCACTAATCGGAGGCATCTAGCAAAAAACGCACCAAAATGGTCACACCATATCATTCAATCACTTACAAGTTTCGACAAGACAA
>JAJXTJ010000391.1 GCA_021783895.1 Pseudomonadota bacterium
GTCTGGCTGAAAACAGCCGGCGGCGCGGACATCACTTCGGTGCAGGTGGCAGGGTTGATCGCACGGCGTATCCTGTGCTACATCAAGGTTGGCGACGCGCTGACTCGCGGGCAACGCTACGGTTTTATACGCTTTGGTTCGCGCGTTGATGTATATTTGCCGCTGGATGCCGCGGTAAAAGTCAGCATCGGCGACAAGGTGTCGGCGACCACGACTATCCTGGCAGTGTTGCCGTAAAACGGTTACCCTAGACGGATGAATAACGGGCCCTTGGACGAATTCAATTCACGCAAACCAATGAACCTGCGCAGGCGCGGGATTTATCTGCTGCCTAACCTGTTCACTACCGGCGCCCTGTTTGCCGGTTTCTACGCCATTGTGCAGGCGATGAACGGTCATTTCGAACATTCCGCTGTGGCCATTTTCATCGCGATGGTGCTGGACGGGCTGGATGGCCGCGTGGCCAGGCTTACTCACACGCAAAGCGAATTCGGTGCCGAATACGACAGTCTGTCCGATATGGTTTCTTTCGGTGTCGCGCCTTCCCTGGTGGTGTATGAATGGGCATTGAAAGGCATGGGCAAGTGGGGCTGGTTTGCCGCCTTCATTTATTGTGCCGCGACCGCATTGCGTCTGGCGCGCTTCAACACCAATATTGATGTGGTGGACAAGCGCTATTTTCAGGGCCTGCCCAGCCCGGCCGCGGCGGCGCTCATTGCGGGCTTTGTCTGGGTGATGCACGATTATGATTTCAGCGGCGAGTCGGTGCGCTGGTATGCGTCCGCACTGGCCGTGTTTGCCGGGTTGAGCATGGTCAGCAACCTGCCGTTCTACAGCTTCAAGGACTTTAACATGCGCAAAAGTGTGCCGTTCCTGGTGATATTTCTGGCGGCATTGTTCTTCATCGTTATTTCCAGCTACCCGCCCGGCGTGCTGTTCGGGTTGTTTCTTTGCTATTCCCTGTCGGGTTATGCGTTGTGGGCTTGGCGTCGGCACCGTAAATACAAATAGCGGCACATGAATTCAACCCATTGCATGTGGCGATAAAACTGGTTATATTATCCCCATGCATTTTTCGACCCACATCGCAACACTCCATTCCACGTTCAGCCTGCTGGCTGCGCTGCTGCTGCGCGGCGCGCGCTAATCATACCCCCCACAAGTTCGAAACAAGCGCGGTAACCATATCGGTTCCGCAGGTTAAACCTATTTGCAATGGAGTTAAGCATGCCAAACAATATGACAGACAAATTGATAATTTTCGATACCACCTTGCGCGATGGCGAGCAGAGTCCGGGCGCGGCGATGACCCGGGATATGAAGATCCGTATCGCGCGCCAGCTGGAAAAGCTGGGCGTGGATATCATCGAGGCCGGCTTTGCGGCAGCCAGTCCGGGAGATTTTGCGGCGGTCAAGGCGATTGCCGAAATTGTAAAAAATTCCACAGTCTGTTCCCTGGCTCGGGCGATCGAGAGTGATGTGCGACGTGCCGGCGAAGCGATCCGTCCGGCCAGGTCGGGGCGCATCCATACCTTCATAGCCACCAGTTCTATCCACATGCAGCACAAGTTGCACATGAACGAAGATCAGGTGGTGGAACGCGCCGTCAGCGCGGTGAAATGGGCGCTTGAATACACCGACGACGTGGAATTCTCCGCCGAGGATGCGGTGCGTTCAGACATGGATTTTCTGGTGCGGGTATTCGATGCGGCGATACAGGCGGGGGCAAGGACGCTGAATGTTCCGGACACGGTGGGTTATTCCATTCCCGCTGCATGGGGCGAGCGAATCAAACAGTTGATAGCGCGCGTGCCAAACTCGGACAAGGTCATCTGGTCCACCCATTGCCATAATGACCTGGGGCTTGCTGTGGCCAACTCCCTGGCCGCAGTGATGAACGGCGCGCGGCAGGTCGAATGCACCATCAATGGCCTCGGTGAGCGCGCCGGCAATGCCTCGCTGGAAGAAATCGTGATGGCGGTGAAAACGCGCCGCGACATTTTCAACCTGGATACGCGCATTGATACCACGCAGATCGTGCCGACTTCCAAGCTGGTCTCCAGTATCACCGGTTACCCGGTGCAGCCTAACAAGGCGATTGTGGGCGCGAATGCGTTTGCGCACGAATCCGGCATCCATCAGGACGGCGTGATCAAGCATCGCGAGACCTACGAAATCATGCGCGCCGAAGACGTGGGCTGGAATGCCAACAAACTGACCCTGGGCAAGCTTTCCGGGCGCAATGCATTGCGCCAGCGATTCGCCGCACTGAATATCGAGTTTTCCTCGGAAGAAGCTTTCAATGCCGCTTTCCAGCGATTCAAGGAATTGGCGGATCGCAAGCACGAGATTTTCGATGAGGATTTGCAGGCTCTGGTCAGCGACGAGGCGGTGACGCAGGTCAGCGAGCATTACCGGCTGGTCGCAATGGGTGCGCACTCCGAAACCGGGGTGCTGCCGGTGGCGCGTGTGGTGATGAGCATAGACGGTGCCGAGCGACAGGCCGATGCACAGGGCGGCGGGCCGGTGGA
>JAJXTJ010000392.1 GCA_021783895.1 Pseudomonadota bacterium
GAAGGCCAAGGCCACCATGACACCCGATTGGCCTTCGGCCAGAGCGCGCACGGCAGCAGTGCCAAAACGCATGGCGGCGAGGCGATCGAAGGAGGTCGGGCTGCCGCCGCGCAGCAGATGGCCGAGTACCACGACACGAGTGTCCTTGCCGGTCCGATCCTGCAGCGCCTTGGCAACGCGCTCTCCGATGCCGCCCAGTCGCTCGGCGTGGCCGATCTCGGCGGGTTCCAATACGGCACGGTGACCGTGGGCGGGTTCGGCGCCTTCGGCAACCACGACGATGGAATACATGTGTCCTTCGCTGTCCCGGTCGAGGATTTTCGCAGCCACTTTGTCCGGATTGAAAGGGGTCTCCGGCATCAATATCCCGTGAGCCCCGCTGGCGATCCCCGCGTGAAGCGCGATCCAGCCGGCGTAGCGCCCCATTACTTCCACCACCATTACGCGCTGATGGCTTTCCGCCGTGGTGTGCAGCCGGTCGATGCATTCGGTGGCAAAGGCGACCGCTGTGTCAAAGCCGAAAGTGGTGAAGGTCTTGTCCAGATCGTTGTCGATGGTCTTGGGCACGCCCACCACGCGCAGGCCTTTCAGGTGCAGCGCGTTGGCGATGGTGAGCGAGCCGTCGCCGCCGACCGATACCAGTGCGTCCAGTTCCTTTTTTGCAAAAAACTCCAGAATCTCGTCCGTGCGATCGACGTCCTTGGTTTTGCCATCCGGCATTTTCATCGGGAAATGCAGCGGGTTGCCCTTGTTCGTAGTACCGAGGATGGTGCCTCCCAGGTGTCCAATGCCGCTCACCTTCTCGCGCGTGAGGCGGTACACGCCACCCTCGGGGTAGCGTTCGGGGAAAAGGATGCCGTTGAATCCCTCGCGGATGCCGTAGCATTCCCAGCCGCGGTTGGCGGCGCCGATGACCACCGCGCGGATGACGGCGTTGAGTCCTGGGGCGTCACCGCCGCCGGTGCAGATGGCGATGCGTCGGATATGGCTGGACATCGGAGCCCTCCCTTTAAGAGGCGCGAGGGCGAAGCGAAGCTGTGCGGTGTGCCGAATGCGTCTTCGGCATGTCGCTTACTCTGCCCCGGATGCGGCTTCGCCCTTGTGTTTCATTTGAGTGCGGCGAAAACGCGGTCGCGGATTTGCTCCACCGTGCCGGTGCCGGACACCCTGCAGTGCCTGGGCGCTTGCGCATCGCCCGTGGCCTGCCACTTTGAATAGTATTCGATCAGCGGCTGGGTCTGCGCGTGATAGACGTGCAGGCGCTCCTTGACGGTTTCGGGCTGGTCGTCCTGGCGCAGGATCAGCGCTTCACCGGTAAGGTCGTCCTTGTCCGCCACCTTGGGTGGATTGAATTTGACGTGGTAGGTGCGGCCGGATGCGGGGTGCACGCGCCTGCCGCTCATGCGCTGGATGATTTCCTCATCGGGCACGGCGATCTCGATCACATAGTCGATGTGCAGGCCGGCCTTTTTCATGGATTCGGCCTGCGCCAGGGTACGCGGAAAGCCGTCGAACAGAAAACCGCCATCGCAGTCGGGTTCGGCGATGCGGTGCTTGACCAGATCGAGGATGACTTCGTCCGAGACCAGCTGGCCGGCATCCATGAGTTTTTTGGCCTTCAGCCCAAGCTCACTGCCGGTCTTGATCGCCGCGCGCAGCATGTCGCCGGTGGATATCTGCGGTATGCCGTATTTCTTGGTGATGAAACTCGCCTGCGTACCCTTGCCCGCGCCGGGTGGTCCCAACAGTATGAATCGCATTGTAGGCTCCTAAAAATCTCAACAAACGTCGGGTCGCGGCGCCTGCCTCAGGCGGGGCCGGTCTCGGTGGCGAAGCTGCGGCGCACGCGCTCCAGGTCTTCGGCCGTATCCACCCCCGCTTCCGGAGCGTGCGCCGTCACGGCAACGGCGATTCGATGACCGTGCCAGAGCGCGCGCAGTTGTTCCAGCGCCTCGAAGCGTTCAATCGCGGCCGCTTCCAGCCGGTTATAGATGCGCAGGAAGCGGGCGCGGTAGGCGTAAATGCCGATATGGCGGTAGCTTGGCAGCCCGGTTGGGAGTGCGTCTTGATTTAACGCAAAACTATCTCGGGGATAGGGAATCGGCGCGCGGCTGAAATACAGCGCGTAGCCGCTGCGGTCGAGCACTACCTTGACTACGTTGGGATTGAGCAGCGACTCGGTGTCGGTGATCGGGTGACAGGCCGTGGCAATGCTCGCCTGCTCATGTTCGGCCAACGATTGAGCCACTTCGCGAATCAATTCGGGGGCGATCAGCGGCTCATCGCCTTGCACGTTTACTATAATTTCGCTGTCGGCGAGGCCCAACTGTTCGGTCACCTCGGCGATGCGGTCGGTGCCGGTGAGGTGATCGCCGCGCGTCATCAGCGCCTGGTGGCCGTAGCTGCGCACGGTGTCGAACACCTGCTGATGGTCGGTTGCGACCCACACCGCCTTCGCGCCGCTTTCGCGGGCGCGCTCGGCCACATGCACCACCATGGGCTTGCCGGCGATACGCACCAGCG
>JAJXTJ010000393.1 GCA_021783895.1 Pseudomonadota bacterium
CAACACCCTGCTCACCGACGAAGGCATCGGCGTGCATGTCCTGCAGGCACTTGAGTCCGAACTGGGGCACCTGCCGGATGTCACCCTGCTCGATGGCGGCACGCTTTCTTTCACCCTGGCTGGGCCGATCGAGGAAGCCGATGCGCTGATCGTCGTCGACGCCGCCCATATCAAGACCCAACCGGGCGGATGGGCCTTGCTGAAAGGGGAGGAGATGGACGCATTCCTGATGAGCAACCGCAAGGCCTCGGTGCACGAAGTAGGGCTGACCGACCTGCGCGCGATCGCGATCCTGGCCGGCCACTGGCCCGAAAAACGCGCCATGCTGGCGATCCAGCCGCAAACCATCGACTGGGGCGAACATCCCACACCGGCCGTCGCCGCAGCCATCCCGCCGGTCTGCGCCGCCATCGTGAACCAGATTCGGGAATGGCGGCATGTCGCTTGACGCCATTCCCATCCACGTCATCAACGCGCCGCCCGCCGAATCCGGCTTGACCGGCAATGCGCCGCCACTGCTGCGCGAATTGCTCGAACAGGTGAAACGCCTGCTCGCATCCGGCGAATCCTCGGCGATCGATCTGTCCGCCTTGCCGCTGACGCCGGCCGATCTGGACTGGCTGCGCGAAAAGCTGGGGGAGGGCGAGATTGCCGTCACCCTGCAGGCCACCGGCGAATCCACGCTGAACGAGACGGCCTGCCCCGGCGTGTGGTGGGTCACCCACCACAATGAACAGGGAGTGGTCACCTCGCAATTCATCGAAGTGGCCTTCGTTCCCGAACTGGTCAAGGCGCATCCCCAGGATGTGGCGCTGGGACAGGAAACCCTTGAGTTAATGATTGCTGATCTCTAAGGTTAGTAGCGCTGTCGTGTTTTCAAGGCTGTTGGTGTTTTACTCAGGAGACGAACATCATGCAGGGACCGTTGATCGATACACTCACGCGGCGAGGCATCAGCCGTCGCACCTTCCTCAAGTACTGCACCACGCTGGCGTCGATGATGGCGCTCCCCCCCACGGCGGGACGTGCCATGGCCGAAGCGATGGCGGCGGCGAAGCGGCCGTCGGTGATCTGGCTGCCGTTCCAGGAATGCACCGGCTGTACCGAGTCGATCACGCGTTCGCACTCCCCCACCATCGAAGGCATGATCTTCGACATGATCTCGCTCGACTATCAGGAGACGCTGATGGCCGCCGCCGGCCACCAGGCCGAGGAGGCCCGGGCCAATGCGATGAAGGAGAATCAGGGGAAGTACCTGCTGATCGTTGACGGCTCGATCCCGCTGAAAATGGATGGCGCCTATTCCTGCATCGGCGGCCGTTCCAATGTGGATCTCCTGAAAGAAGCGGCCTCAGGCGCGGCCGCCATCGTCGCCATGGGCTCCTGCGCCTCCTACGGCGGCATTCCGAAAGCCAACCCCAATCCGACCGGCGCGGTATCGGTGTCCGACCTCGTCAAGGACAAGCCCATCGTCAACATCCCCGGCTGCCCGCCCATTCCCGTGGTAATGACCGGCGTGCTGGCGCATTACCTCACTTTCGGCAGCCTGCCGGAACTCGACGACAAGGGCCGCCCCAAGGCCTTCTTCGGCGAAACCATCCACGACCGCTGCTACCGGCGGCCGTTCTACGACCAGGGCAAGTTCGCCAAGACCTTCGACGACGAGGGCGCCCGCAATGGCTGGTGCCTGTTCGAGCTTGGCTGCAAGGGTCCGGTGACCCACAACGCCTGCGCCACGGTGAAATGGAACGGCGGCACCTCGTGGCCGGTGGAATCGGGGCACGGCTGCCTCGGCTGTTCCGAACCCGATTTTTGGGACGGCGGCAGCTTCTACAAGGCGCTGTCGGCGCCGGCCGACCCGCTCAAGTTCGCCGCCGCCGCCGCGGTCGTGGGCGCGGGGGCGGGCGTGGCGGTCAGTTTCGCCAATCGCGCCAAGAAGCACGCCGCCAAGGCATCGCACGAGACGACCACGCTGGCCGACCTGGAGAAATAAATGAACGAACTGCAACTGCTGACCTGGGCGCGCGGGCCGGGTCTCAACCTCGCCGTGGGGATCCTCCTCCTGGGCGTGCTGTGGCGTCTGATCGAGATCTACACGCTCGGCCGCAAGAAGGATCTCGCCGCACCGCGCCACGCCGCCGGCGCATCCGGCCTGCACACCGTGTTCCGCCGCTCGCTGCCGCTGCCCGGCATGCTGAAGCGTTCACCGGTGAGCTATATCGGCGGCTATATCTTCCACATCGGGCTGGCGATCATCGTGTTCCTGGGCGCCCCGCACATCCTGCTGATCAAGAACCTTATCGGGTTATCGTGGCCCTCACTGCCCTCGCAGTTCATCGGCCTGGCAGCCGTGGTGACGATGGCCGCGATGGTGGTGATGCTGGCCGACCGCATCAACAAGCCGGTCAAGCGCTTCCTCAGCACCTTCGAGGACTGGTTCACCTGGGCGGTGACCTTCCTGCCGGTGCTGACGGGCTGGATGGCGACGCAGCACCTCCTGCTGCCTTACACCCTGATGTTG
>JAJXTJ010000394.1 GCA_021783895.1 Pseudomonadota bacterium
ACGGCAAGGTGAATCAGGAAGTCGGGGTAGACGCCAAGACCGGCAAGGTGTTGGAAACGCACCGGAAGGGCCTAACGCGGACTAAGCGGAGAATGCCCTTGTTCCTCGTTGTGAGTAACGGGGGCTTTTCTTTGGACCGCAAGGCCACGTAAGGAGGAATCAATGCTGATCGAAATACGCAAGCTGAAGCTCGATATCGGCTCCCATGCACTATTGCGGGATGTCAGCCTGACGCTGCAGAAAGGTCAGATCTATGGCCTGCTCGGGCCCAACGGCGCGGGGAAAAGCACCACCATTTCAGCCGTCACCGGGCTGCGGATGCCCACGAGTGGTTCGGTCAGAGTGCTGGGCCTCGACCCTGCAACCGATGCGCTGCGCCTGCACAGCCGGATCGGCGTGCTGGCGGAGCAGGCCGGATTCTATGACTGGATGAGTGCCGGCGACTATCTGATGTGGTTTGCCAGCCTGTATCAAAAGAATCTGGATAAAACCGAGATTGCCCACCTGCTGGGCCGGGTGGGTCTGGATGGCCAAAACCCGGCGCCGATCGACACCTATTCCCGCGGCATGCGGCAGCGGCTCGGCCTGGCCCGCGCGCTTATCAATCAACCCGAATTGCTGATCCTGGACGAGCCCACCAACGGTCTCGATCCGCGCGGCCGTCGCGAAATCCACGACGTGCTGCGGGACTTGAGCGCGAACCATGGCGTGGGCATTCTCCTGTGCACGCACCTGCTCGACGACGTGGATCGGCTCTGCACCCGCATCGGTATCATCGCGCAAGGCCGGACTTTGCTGGAAGGAGACATCGCCGACCTGCTCTCCAACCAACGTGCAGCGGTGCGCTATCGGCTGCGCGTTGAGGCCGCAGAGACAGCACAGCTACTTCCCGCCGACATCACCCTGCGGGGCCGCGCGGGCGACTGGTGGCATGTGGAAATCGCCAGCGCCATCGAACCCGCTGGTGCATGGCGCAAGCTGCTGGACGCCGGCCTGCGCATCGATGAAATCCACCGTGAGGGCGGCGGGTTGGAGGAACTTTACATGGCGGTAACCGAAGCGAAGGAGGCTGCCTGATGAACCCGATCACCCTGATCGCCCGCAAGGAAGGCGGGGAACTCCTCATGAGCGGACGCGGCCTCGCCTGGCTGCTGGCACTCGCCGTCATCATGTCGGTGCTGAGCCTGCTGCTGGTGAGCAACACCGAACTCAGCCTGCTGGACAACGCCCAAGTGGTTTACATGGTGATGGGCACAGTGACCGCCCTGGGCGCGCTCCTCGCTGTGGTGCTCGGCAGCGATGCCGTGGCCGGCGAGCGGGAACGCGGCAGCCTGATGCCGCTGCTGCTGGCGCCGGTCACGCCATCGCAGATCGTGTTCGGCAAGATGGGCGGCCAGGTTGCGGGCTGGGTCGTCATGTACCTGCTCAGCCTGCCCTATGTGTGGGCAGTCGGGTCGAGCGGCCAGAACCTCACCCAGGCCGTGGCCTATCTGGCCCTGTTCGGCACGCCGGTGGTGCTGGGCTTCGGCTTCCTCGGCATCGCCCTGTCGGCGCGTCTGCACAGCGTCCGGTCCGCCCTGCTGACCGCGCTCATCACCCTGATGCTGCTTGCTAGCCCGCTGCTGCTGGGGCCGAGCCTGCGCCAGAGCACGATCGGCAAGCTGTTCGATGCGGTGAATCCGTTCTCCGCCGCCGTCAATACCTTCGATAGCGTGGTGATCGATTCGCAGCCGCTGGAGATGCAAATGACACGTCTTGCTGTCACGCTGGTCTGGCTGGTATTGACGGCGGCATTCGCCATCCGCAGCGTGCGCAAGATGGAAATCTGAGGGATACGCAACCATGAAAAAAACCATCGTCAGCTTGTTTTTAGGCCTGTCGCTTCTGGGATTGGGCAACGCCTGGGCAGCCGATTCCCTGAGCATTTCACTGGCACCGGACCAGGCCAACCCGCCTTCGCCGCAGATGGGAGACTGGCTCAAATTTCACAGCGTGATCAAGAACTCCGTCAGTCAGGAGGCCCATGGCGTGGTGGCATGGATCAGCCTGGTGCAGGTCGATCCGGGACACGAGCAGCCAGTGGACCTGGAAGACTGGAGTGCCCATAAGGCGGTGACCCAAGCCGCTCTGCCACCGGGGCAAAAGGTGAACGTGGATTGGCCCATGCGCCTTATCCAGGCAGGCAGCTACCGCGTGGTGATCAGCGCGGTGGACCGTGAAACAGGGCATGTAATGACCAGCCCGTTCGTGGATTTCCAGGTGCGGCGTAAGCCCGTAGTGGAATCAGGACGCATCCTGCCGGTTGCATTTGGGGTGCCCATGCTTGTGCTGGGCATGATAGCCTGGCGCCGTTATCGCCGCCGCACGGGCTGACGACGATTCACTCCTAATAAGTTGAGAGTTCCCCCGGCTATGCCGGGGTGGCAGTAGAAGTTCGACATTTGCTGGAGTCATTCCGACCGCTCGCGTTGTCGGTTGTCACGCGAAATGGAATTGGTTTTTTTGGCAACTGG
>JAJXTJ010000395.1 GCA_021783895.1 Pseudomonadota bacterium
GTGGATGCGCAGGAAATTCAATTGCGCTTCGGTTTCCACGCCCTCGGCGATTACCGCCAGCCCCAAGCCATGCGCCAGCGCGATGACCGCCACGACGATGGCGGCGCTGTCGGGGTTCTGCACAATGTCGCGCACGAAAGACTGGTCGATTTTCAACCGGTCGATGGCGAAACGCTGGAGGTAGCTCAAGCTTGAATAACCGGTGCCGAAATCGTCGATGGACAGGGTGATGCCCAGCTCCTTTAGCGCTTCTGTTACCTCAATGAAAGAATCGGCATTACCCATAGCCGCGCTTTCGGTCAGCTCCAGTTCCAGATAGCCGGCGTCGAGCCCGGTTTCGCGCAGTACCCGTTTGGTCAACGCCACCATGTCCTGCGCCTCGAACTGCCGCGCCGACAGATTCACCGCCACCGCCACCGCAGGCAGTCCAGCCGCCTGCCAAGCCAGATTCTGCGTGCAAGCGGTGCGCATCACCCATTCGCCGATGGGCACGATCAAGCCGGTTTCCTCGGCCAGCGGGATGAAGTCCGCCGGCGAAACCAGCCCGCGCACGGGGTGCTGCCAGCGCACCAGCGCCTCCATGCCGATCATTTCGCCGCTACGTAAACTAAGTTGCGGCTGGTAGTGGAGCAGCAACTCGTTGCGCTCGACGGCGCGGCGCAGGTCGTTTACCAGATTGAGCCGCTCCAGCGTGTGGGCGTTCATCTCGGCGGAGTAGAAAAGAAATTTGTTGCCGCCGGAGGCCTTGGTGCGATACATGGCGACCAAGGCATTGTTCAGCAGGTTTTCGCTGTTCTCGCCATCCTTGGGCAGAACGCTGATGCCCACGCCGACAGACAGGGAAAACTCTCGTCCTTCGAGAAAGAACGGTTGCGACAGCGATTCCAGGATGCGTCGAGCGAGAAGCGCCGCCTCTTCCGCTTCCCCGACCTCGCCCACCAGCGCGAATTCATCCCCTCCCAAGCGTGCCAGCGTATCCATTTTACGCCCCAACCGGCGCAGCCGTTCGGCGGTCTCCCCTAAGATGCTGTCGCCGACAGCGCGCCCCAGGCTATCGTTGATTTCCCGAAAACGATCCAGGTTGAGCACCAGCACCGCCAGCTTCCTTTGTTCGCGTTGACAGCGCGCCACCGCTTGGGCAAGTCGATCCGCCAGCAGATTGCGGTTGGGCAGG
Source organism: Pseudomonadota bacterium (assembly GCA_021783895.1). The sequence continues at coordinate 1,175 of JAJXTJ010000395.1, forward strand.
CCGGTCAGATCGTCGTAATTGGACTTGCGCTCCAGTTGCGTCTGGTAACGCTTGCGCTCGGTGATGTCGCGATCCACTCCGCGGTAACCGCGGAATTTTCCATCCGGGTCGATGACGGGGACGCCGCTGGTTTCAAGAATGACGGGGTGGCCATCCTTGTGCAGGCAGGTGTTTTCCAGGTTGATGAGGGGTTCTTGCACCGCGACAATCGGGCCGAACAGGCCGGCGACTCGTTGGGCTTCCTCTTCGGGCATCAGGTCGAAGGGGGTTTTCCCGACGACTTCCGCTGGTTCGTAACCGAGTATGGCGCGGACCCTGGGGCTCGCGTAGGTGTAGACGGCATTCTTGTCGACTTCCCAAATCCAGTCGCTGGTGGTTTCCACGATACTACGGTATTTTGCCTCGCTTTCCTGCAAATCACGGTGGGACAACAGGCCGGTCAGGCCGTCGGTCAACCGCCTGGTAATTTCCTGAAAAAGGCGCTGCTCTTCCTGCGTCCATATCCGAGGATAAGAGCACTGGTGCATGCCGAACATCCAGGGCTTGCCTGACTTGGGATAAAGAGCAGCCATCATCTGGGACTGGACGCCGAATTGCTCGTCACTCACCTGGTTAACGGGTCTTTCCGTCCCGGCGGTATAAGTCACCGGGTCGGCAGATTCCAGAGCCTCCTGCAAATTCCGGGCCATATCCGGGGGCATCGGTACATCCACATTCAAGACCCCGGCGCCGGGGTATTCAGGCTTGGTGCGTTCGATGGGAACCCGGAACGACGGCGCATCCGGGTCGCACGGATAGAAGAGCCACGCTCGGTCGCAATCGAAGATCATCAGTACGGTGTCGAGGACATCGCTCAGCATCTTCTCAAGGTCATTCGTTCCCAGTAAAGCCCGGTTGACCCGATCCATGCTTTCGACAAACCGTAGATGGGCCTGGCTCTCCCGCTCCAGGCGCTTGCGCCCGATGCGGGCGCGCAGGACCATGATGCCGAATGCCAGGTCGCCCGACAGTTCGCTCAGGAGCCGTATTTCTTCCGGGGTGAAGGCATTGGGCTCTGCGGAATAGATGTTGAGAACGCCGAATGCGTTTCCACTTGCGTCCTTCAGGGGAAGGGAGAGGCTGGATCGATAGCCTCGCTGCAAGGCAGCGTCCCGCCTAGGCGTGGATTGGGGTGCGATGGCGAAATCCGGGATGCTGATGCTCTCTCCGCTTTGGATGGCAGTTCCGCAGGGTCCGCAGCCCCGTTCCGTATCGGCCCAGGTGAGCACCGTCTGTGCGAGAAATCCTTCTTCCGCACCGGCCCAGGCGACAGGGCGGATGGTCTTGGCGGCATCGTT
>JAJXTJ010000396.1 GCA_021783895.1 Pseudomonadota bacterium
AAGCTCGCCAGGATTTCCGTCCACCGGCCATGGGCACGCTGCTTGACCGCTTCGATGCGGGCCGCGTACTCACGATCCTGCATGGCAAGCTCCATTGTTGGCGGAACCCGTTTCGGCGACCAGGGCCACCGAATGGCCGGGCGCAGCACCCACCCCCACGGTGACCTGGAAGGCCTTGCCGTGCAGCAGGGGATACCTGCCCAGCCGCAATTCCTGCAGCAGCGAGTCCAGCGTCTGCACCGGATCGACCGAACGCAGGCGACGGATGAGATCCGCTAGCGCGTCGCGGTCGGCATCCAGATCCGACTCCAGAAATTGGTCGTTCTCGTCCATGAAGGACGAGGCCTGACGTACTGGCTCGCCAGAGGTCTCGCCCACCGGGATGTACAAGACATCATGGTGGCAGACACCCTTGTCGGTGACTTCGACGACCTCGCTGCCGGCGCGCAGGCGCACGGCCTCGCACAGGATCACGGTGGGCCACACCCAGCGTCCTTCCAACTGGACGCGGACCTGTTCGGATACCGCTTCGACCTGCACCGTTTCTTGATCCAGAAAACGCACATGGCGCCACGCCCAGTGCTCGGAATTCAGGCCGATCCAGTCGAAAACCAGATAGCCCTTGGCCCGGGCCAGCATCCAGCGCGCCGCGTTGTCGTCGTCCAACCAGTCGAGGGAGACCAGGGTTACCGCGCCGCTTTCGACGGCTTGGCGGGTGGGGGCTACGGCAACTTGTCGGACATAGCTTCGGTCGTCGTCCTCGATCGGATAGTCGACGATCTCATCGAACAATTCGGCGGGCAGCACGTCGAGGTCGTTCAGCAGATCCACATGACCCCAGGCGCGCATCGCGGCGTAATAGATTGCGACGAAGCGTTCGGGCGAAAGCTGGGTCTTGGCAACCTCTAGCGTCTGCCGCCAGCAGGCCTTCAACTCGGCATCGATCCGCCTTCTTTGTACGTCCTCGTCGATCAACTTGTCGCGATCCGGTAGGCGCGCCATGAACTGGCGCGAATCCAGGTGCACGACATTGACCTCGTCGAACTGGCAGTAGTTGGGCTTCATGACGCAGAAGCCCTGCAGGAAGACCATGGTGTTGTAGCTGAACTTGCCGTCCCGCGTACCGGTGAGGTGGACCGTACCCATCGGGCTGGCCATCGTCGCCAGATGCGCGGCGGCAAAGCGCCGGATGAGTGGCTTGCCGTTGAACAGCACGTCCACCGGAAAACCCAGGCACAAGCTCTCGATGCGATTGCCCAGGTCGGGCAGGTCAACGCCGTGCAACTCGATCCGGGTACCGGCGACGGCTTCGGTGATGGGCTCCACCTCGATGGACGCCTTGGCCAGCGCCGCCGCGGTGTCGATATCGACCCGCTGACGGTTTGATGCGACGATGCAGCGCGTGGCGGCATACAGGCACTTCGAGAAGCCCACCCCGAAAGGGCGCTCCTCGGCACTGGTGGCCGCATCCCAGCCCGACTCGTGGAAGCTCAGGAGCTTTTGGAAGTCGTCGAGGCCTCGGCCATCGTCTTCCATCCGCAGCACCTGCGCGGTGGCGTCGTAATGGATTTCGATGCGCATCGCGCCGGCGCGGCGGGCGTTCTGCAACAGCTCGGAGACGAGCGTGAAACGGTCGGTGAAAGCGTAGCGCTGGTTGCGGAGCGCGCCTTCCTCGTTGATTCGAACCTGTATCTGCATGATGTGCTCCATGAGTGCAGGCGGCACCCGGCCCTGGCGGGACGGACCCGCCAAGGGGGGAAAGAACGATCGGTCAGCCGACGTGGCGGACCGGTGGTGTGAACAACTGCCCGGCGGCCAAGGCCTCGATCAGGCTGTGCCCGAGGAACTCCCGGGGCAGCAGGTGCTGGGTGCTTAGGACCCGGCCCTCTTCATCGAGCCGCTCGACCTTCAGACCGATCGGATGCCAATGCACCCGGTAGGCCAGCCAGTCGGCGCCGGCGATGACGAAGGTGCGGCCGGCCCGGCCGGTGAGGACTTCGCTTTCCTTGACCAGGAACTCGATGTCCTCCGGCGCCTGGACGGTCAGCAGGGACGGGGTGTCGTGCGCGATGCGCGTTTGGGTGTGCATGGCGGCCTCCTCACAGCACGTGCGGCGTGCAGGGCTGCCCGTCGTCGGGCGCGCCCCCGTCCGTGCGGCGGGTGGATGGATCGAAGGGCAGATCGTTGATCCGCGCCAAGGCCTCGCGGTCCGCCGGCGTCGCCGTCAGGCAATCGGCGTTCAGCCGTTCCTGCCGGGTCTGTTCCAGCCGTACTGCGTCTTCATAATCCAGGCGTCCGACGATGCCGTAGGCGACGAAGATCGCCATCAGGCACAGGACATCCTTGAAAGTGGTCATGACGACTCCTTGAAAGGGGTGGGGCTTTCGCGTTGGCGACAAGCCCAAGAAATGGAAGATGGCGTCAGGCGAATAGGTCGCCCTGCACGGCCATGCGTTTGATTTGCTCGTTGATCCACTGGGGGTTCTGGGCGAGCCGGGCC